>NZ_JBHZCN010000007.1:0-134163 GCF_042755465.1 Kitasatospora sp. NPDC059160
AGCCTGCGGCTTAAGCAGGGCCTGGCGGCCCTGCGGCGGTGCTGACGCACCGCCAGGTGCGGGGGTGCCGGCTACGCCGTCACCGTGCGTGGTGTGGCCTCGGCTGCGCCTCGGCGGATGGTGGGTGGTTGGGGGAATTCGCCGGTGGCGAATTCGTGGGTGTGTGCGGGTTGTTGTGGGTGGGGGTTGGGCGTCGCTGCGCTCCGCCTTTCCGGTGGCTTTTCTCCGGGCCTACGGCCCGTCAACTGGTCGGCTTTCCGGCCTTGTTGGGCCGGTGTTTTCACGGCCCTATGGGCCGATTGACTGGCAGGGTTTCCCGGGCTGCGCCCGGGGGTGAGCGTTGACGATGTGACGCGGAATTCGGGTAGTGGCCCATCCCTCCGGGCGGGCGGGGTGCCGGCCGGGGCCTGCGGCCCTCGGCGTTGACGATGTGTCGCGGACTTCGGGTATCAGTCACAACCTCACCCCCGGGGGCCCTCCCCCGGTCCCGGCCGGTGGCCGGTCAGCCGCCTGGTTGCTGGGCTGGCGGCCCATCCGGCGCCCCCGGGGCGGGGCCTGCGGCCCTCGGGAGCAACCTCCGGGCCACCCGGTCCGGCTCGGCCTCCCCGGCCCGGGTGGCGGGCCCTCACGGGCGCCCCGGACGGCGGTGGCTGACGGGCCCTCAACCGCAGACTCCCGACCGGAATCCGAAGCGAATCCGGCGGCGTTTCCCGACTTCCGTACAGCCCTATCCTACCGGTCCCCGGACGGGCGCGGGACGTGAACGGGCAATCTCGCGGCAACCGTCCATCACGGCTCTATCCAGCCGCGCTCTAGGCGAGAATGCGAATTTCTTTCCTCTCTCTTTCAGGCGGCAATCGGAAAGCCTTGCGGGGCGCAGCGGATGGAAATCGAATTCAGGCACACCGGAAAGGGGCCTACGGCCCTCCGCGCCAACACGGCGACCGCCGTTCCAGACCGCCGAGGAAATCCCGCCAAGCGTCACCTGGGCAATTCCCGGAGCAGCGACACCAAACCGAACACCGGGCCAGGACGGCGGCCTGGACGGGCCGCCAGGGCACGGGCCGCCAGGGCACGGGCAGCACAGCAGCGGCCGAGCCGGGCGCAGCAGGACGGCCTGGCGGCCGACCAGGACGGCGACCAGGCCCAGCAGCAGGACGGCGGGGCGCGGCGCCGGGCGACGCGGGCAGGCGGCAGCGGGCCGCCGAGGCCGGCCAACCGGCCCAGCCCAGTGCAACACGAAGTGCAACACACCCACCCACCCCCACCCACAGCCACATAACACCTGGTCAGACCCGCAACACGGCCCCCGTGTTGCACCCCACCGCAACACCGCGTTGCACCGGCCCCGGCATCCCGCCGGGCCTATTTGGCTGTTCCCGCCCAGGGCGCGGTGGTCCTCGTGGATCATGACAAGTGCGGTGCCCGGGCCGGGCGCCACACTTGTCATGATCACGATGGAGGGGACCATATGGTAGGCGGAGCTTTCACCGACTTCACCGGCACCTACGAGCTGACCAGCAGCGAGGGGTACGAGAAGTACCTGGAGGCGATCGGGGCCAGCACAGCCAGCCGCGAGGCCCTGGCCTCGGACCCGCAAACGGTGAAGATCACACAGGAAGGCGACCACTACACGTTCAAGAGCACCATCGCCGCCAAGGCGCTCGTCACGCAGTTCACCCTCGGCCAGGAGTTCGTCGACACCTTCGAGTACGACAACAGCCGCCAAGCCAAGGGCATCGCCCGCCGCGACGGGAACCGCATCATCCTGCAGCGCAAGGCAGGCGACAGCGAGATGACAATCGTGTACGAGGCAGATGACGAGGGCCTCACCGTGAACCTCGTCGGCCCCAACGGCGTCACCGCCAAGCGCCGCTACAAGCGCCAGCCCTGACCGAAGAGCACCAGCGTGCGGGCCCCGGGCCGAATGCCGGGGCCCGCACGCGCAGCTGCGCCGGCGGTGACCGGGCGGCCACCACCGAGCAGCCGCCGCGGCCCCACCCCGGCACCCTGTCCCCCTTGTCGCGCCCAGACCACACACAGGGGAACAGGGGTATCCGCCCACGTCACAACGCACGACAGCACCCCACACGACAGGGGGCGCGACAGGCAACGCGACAGCCAACCGGCCACCCCCGGACGGCACCGGGACGGCCTCCCGGACCACCACCAGAGCCACCCCCGAGGCGGCCTGACGGCCACCCAGCCGACCAACCGGGACAGCGGCACAACAGGACGACGGACGGCCCGGGACGGCGGCACAGCGAGGCCCGGACGCCCCCGGACGGCGGGACGGCGACGGCAGGCACCCGGACGGCCCCGGACGGCGGCGCGGCCTGGACGGCGGACCCGGAACGGCGGCGGCCCAGCAGACACAGCAGGCCCGGGACGGCGGCGCAGCGAGGCGGGCACGACCACCGGGGACGGCGGTCCCGGCCCGGACGGCGGCGGCCGAGCAGGGCGCAGCAGGCCCGGGACGGCGCGGGGGCCTGCGGCTCCACCCCGGACGAAACCGAACACCCACCCCGCCACCACCCCCGCCCCCACAATTCCGGCCCGAATTCAGAACACCACCGGCAACCAATCCGCCAAAACAACCAGACGGAATACCCGACGGAATTCACCCCCGAAAACAACCCACCACACCGAACCCACCCCCCAACCGGCCCGACCCCACCCCCCGACCCCACCAACCACCACACACAGTCACCACACCAGCCACCCCACCCACCCACCCGACACCCCCAACAGGCACAACCAAAGGTCCAGACAACCCAGCGAGAGAGGCCATTCCACGCCCCACAACGCCAACAGGTCACACCCGCGGTGGGGGATGAGCTACTTCTCTCCGTGGCTCGCACGTGCGGCTCGGCGCCGGGCATCCGCAGCTTCTGCGCGGGCCTGCTTCGCTGCCCGCTCGGCCAGGCGCGCGGGACAGAACTCCTCCTCGGTCCGGTGGTTCACCGCCTGGCGCAGCTTGCGGCCGGCGGGCCAGCGGGAGCCGCGGGCGTGGCGGCGTACGGCTCTGGGAGGCACGTTCAGGAGGGCCGCGAGCAGGCGGACCGCCCGCTGGGTGGTCTCGTCCGGGCTGAACCGGTAGTCCATGCTCAGCGGGCCGTCGGCGTACTGCTCCAGCAGCGCCAGGAGCCGTGTCTGGACGGTGCGCAGCTCTGCCACCGGGCAGTTGCCCCAGCTGTCGGCGGCGTGGGCCTGGCAGGGCGCTGTGGTCTTCTTCTTCATCGTCATGGCGCCACCCTGGCCGGGGCTGGCTGTGGACAGCGGCGCTGACGACGAAGCAGCGCGCCCCAGTCGGGGTCACCGGCTGGGGCGCGCAACGGAAGGGGCGGCGGGCTCCGAGGGCCCGCACGGTCGGTCAGAACTGGCGGCGCCGTACGACGGGCCGGACGGGCGGAGTCTGCTCGGTGCCGCGCAGCGCGAAGGCGGCGGTGCGGGTGCGCTCCAGCCAGCTCGCGACCTGGCGCAGTGTGGCGGGGTCGAGGTGGCGGGTGAGGTCGCGGACGGCCTGGTGGTCGTCGTCGGTGAGCGCGTGGAGGCCGGCTCGGTCAAGGGCGGTGTAGAGGGGCTGGGCGGCGGTGCCGACGAGGCTGCGGTGGGCGGCGTCGGTGGTCTGGCGGGCCTGGTGGGCGGCCTCGCGGGCGCATGCGGCGACGTCCTGGCGGTGGCGCTCACGGCGCAGCGCGTGCTGGAGAGCGGTGTCGTGGTCGGGGTCGTAGTGCTCGGCCCCGGTCTCGACAGTGCGGTCGCGCACGCGCTGCCACTCGGCGCAGACGGTGGCAGCGGTGGCGTAGGCGGCCTCGTCTCCGGCGTCGGCGTACCGGTCGGCGGCGCGCTCGTCCTCCCGGGCCCGGTGCAGGGCCTGCTGGAGGTCCTCCCGGGTCATCCCGGCCGCCCGGCGGCGGACCCGGCTGCGGGCGTCGCCGAGCAGCCCGTCCTCCTGGTCGTCGTCCTCGGCCCGGGTGAAGGGGGTGCGAGCGGGGTGCTGGGCGAGGGCGGCGTGCAGCGTCGCACCGGCCTCCCACGCCTCAGCATGGACGACGGGCTCCGGCAGGGTGCCCGGCTGGGCGCTGAGGACGATCCGGCCGTCGACCAGGGCCACCCAGCCGTCGTGGCCGTCGACGTCCTTCTCGGTCCAGCCGCGGGCCAGGTCGGCGCCCTGGTGGAGGGTGCGGATGCCGTCGTGGCCGGTCCAGCGCAGCCACATCGCGCCGCGCACCAGCGGGGAGTCGTGCATCGGGCGGCCCAGGTCCCGGTCGGCGGGCGCGGGCCGGCTGCTGTACAGGGCCAGCTCCAGCCGTCCAGGCGCGGCGGGGTCGGGGCGGGTGGTGTCGGTCATCGCGCGGTGCCTCCGGAAGTCGGGAGCGGGGTACGGGCAGCCGTCCCGGCCCGGGGTGGGCCGGGACGGCGGGGTCTTGCGGGGCGCGGGTCAGCCGGTGACGGTCTCGGCGTGCCGGGTGAGCGCGTCCAGGAGCGCGGTCTGGTGGTCGGTCAGCTTGCCCTCGGTGCGGGCCCCCGCCTGCTTGCGCAGCCAGGTGCCGGGCCGGAAGGTCGGGTCTGCCTCGCCGCCGGTGCGGTTGGCGGGGCCGTCGAGGGTTCCGCCGGCGGCGAGGTAGGCGAGCAGGCGGCGGTACGACCTGTTCCAGTCCGGCTCCAGGCGCCACAGCTCGTCCAGGCCGTCGAGCTTGGCGACCTGGTCGGTGGTGAGGTTGTCGGCCTTGCGCTGGCGGCGCATCCACGCGCCAACCGCGTAGTCGTCCAGCTTCGCGGTCGCCGGGATCGCCAGGTGGCCGTGCTGGTGGTGGAACGCGGCAGCGTACGCGGCGCCGCGCTCCCAGGCGTTGGCGTTCTTCGACCAGATCATGCCGAGCGCGTCCAGCTCGGACACCCGGGCGGCATCGAGCAGGCCCTGCCCGTTCAGGTGGCGCTGGCGGGTGAGCCAGGAGATCAGCTCGGTGTGCTTCGTCTTGTCGGTGGGGTCGAGGTGGCCGTGCTGGAGGTGGAAGACCGCCGCGACGGCATGCATCCGCTGCCACTCGACCGCGCGCGGGTTGAACGCGCGCAGTTTGACGGTCTGGAGGATCCGCGCGGCGTGCTGCCGAGCGTTGATCTTGAGCCACTCGATCGGCGACTCCACCGGGGCCGGCTGCTGCTCGCCCTCCCCGGCCTCGGCGGCTTCGCCCTCGGGGGCGACCGTGGTCGTGGTGGTGTGCGCGGTGCCCTGGGAGCGGCTGGCGCGCAGCTCGGTGATCCGGCCGACCACCCGGGCGTCGTGGGCAGCGAGGGCGCGCAGGACCCGCCAGATGGTGCGGAAGCTGGAGGCCTCGATCTCGGTGTCGGCCTCGGCCTTCACGGCTTCGCCGGCGTCGTGGACCTCGGCCGGGTGCGTGGTGGCGGTGTCGTCGCCGATCTCCGGCGTGGGGAGGTAGACCGGGATGATGACCCAGCTGACCTTGCCTTCGCGGTAGGACTGGCGCAGCGCGCGGCCGACGGCCTGGACGATGTCGATGACGCTCGACTTCGGGTCCGCGAAGCAGATGGCGTCCACGCTTCTGACGTCGATGCCTTCCGTCAGGAGTCGGCTGTTGCAGAGGATGCCGCACTCCTCTCCGTCTTCGCCGGTGTGGGCCTTGAAGTCGGCGAACGCGGCGCGGCGGTCCTTGAGGCGGTCGGTGCCGGCCACCGCCTTCGCCCAGATCCGCTCCGGGCGCTCGGCGTCGGGCAGCAGCCCCGAGGCCTCCAGCAGGCTGCCGGCGAACTCGCGCGCCGCCGTGACCCGGGAGTGGAAGGTGATGACCCTCCTGAGTCCGAGGTCGGCGACCGCGCGCAGCACCGCGATCTGCAGGGCCAGGCGCAGCAGCTCCTCGTTGGTGCGCTGGGTGCGCAGGTCGGCGACGGCCGGGAGGTTCAGCAGCTCACGCAAGTCCTCGTCGGTGACCACCGGCACGAGCACCCGGTAGTCGGCAAGGTAGCCGTGCTCAATCCCCTGCCCGAGGGTCCAGGTGAAACAGACCTTGCCGTAGATCTCCTCCGAGTCCATGGAGCAGAGCACGGGCAGCGCCTGGCCGTCGGCGTCGGTGAGGTCGGCCAGGCCGTCCTTCGCGCGGCGGTCGTCGGCGATCCGCGGGGTGGCGGTGAAGTACAGCCGGCGCTTCGCCGGAACCTTCGCGTCGTCGTGGATCGCGGCCCACGCCTTCCCCTCCGCACCGGCCGTACGGTGCGCCTCGTCGATGACCACCAGGTCCCAGGCCGGGAGGCCGCGCACCTTGTGGGCCTCGACGATGCGCTCCAGCGAGGCGTAGGTGGCATACACGGTGACCGGCTCGCCGGCCTTCTCCTTGGCGACCAGGTCGGCGATCCGCGGGGCCTGGGTGGTCACCTGGGCGTGGACGCGGCCGCCCGCCTCCGCGCTCTCCAGCGCCTCCTCCCGCGAACACGCCGCGACCGCCAGCCCACGGCGCCCGCCCCGCAGCGACCACGCTTCGGCGGTCTGCTCCAGCAACTCGATCGTCGGCACCAGCACCAGCACCCGGCCCTTCGCCGCCACGCGCCGGGCGCAGCCGGCCGCGATCAGCGTCTTGCCGGAGCCGGTCGCCGCGACCACCGTGGCGCGGCCGCCGTCCTTCACCTCGCGCACCGCGGCCGCGACGGCGTCCTTCTGGAACCAGTGCAACGGCAGCGGGTTCACCGCGGCGGTGCTGGACGGCTGCGCCGGGACCGGCTGCCCGGCGTCGGCGCGGAACGCGGCCGGCACGTCGGCCTCGGTGGCGGTGGTGGTCTCCACGGCGGTGCTTCTCCTTCGGATGCTGAGACGGCGGGGCGGCGCGGGCGGTGCTGTGGAAGGGTCAGGGGCGGGCGGCCTCTCCCCGGAGCCAGGTCATGGATGGGGAGAGGCCGACCGGACTACTGCTGGTCCTCGGGGATCCAACCTCTGACCTCGAGGTAGGCGATGTCGGCGTCCTCGACGGCGCGGCCGGTCTCCACCAGCCACTCCCGCATCGCCTCGGTCACGTCGCCGTGGTGGTCCGCGACCCGCTGGGACCACTCGGCGGCGTCGAACCCGCCGGTGGAAGCGGAGCCGTAGGTGCGCTCCTCGGTGCCGTCCGCGCGGGGGATGAACCCGCGCCGGATGCCGCCGGAGTCCTTCTCCGAGCCCGCGCTGTAGACGTACTGGTTGGCCTTCATCCTCACCGTGAAGGCGAGGCGGCCGCCGGCCTGGCCGGTCTCGTGGACCACCGGGGCGAGGTGGCTCGCGCCGGACTTGATGGCCTGCTTCCCGGCCCGGCCGGCCATCGACCCGCCCGCCTCGCCGACGGTGTCCTTGCCCCGCACCCGCGCCTTCTGCCCGGTCTTGGTCCGGCGGCGGCTGGTGTTCGCCTCCGCGATCCCGGACAACGCCTCCTCGTCCCGCTCGCCGCCGCGCACCGCGCGGACCACCTGGCGCAGCGCGGCGACCATGCTCGCGCCCTTGCCCTTGGTGAAGAACTGGCTCACGAGCGAGGTGTCGCGGCCGAGCATCTTGGCCACCTGCCGCTTGCTGTAGCCCTGGTCCAGCAACTCCTGGGTCAGGCGGGCGGCCTCGTTCGGCTGGTTCGGGTCGGCCGGGCTCACTGGTCAGTCCCCTTCTGCGCGAGTTCGGCGCGGCCCAGGCCGCGCAGCTTGAGGTACTGCTCCTGGCTGACCAGGTACTCGACCGGGCCGGTCAGGTGGCCCTTGAGCAGGTAGTCGCCGGGCTCGCCCCGGTAGGGCCAGGGCTGGCGCTCGGTCAGGGCGATGCCGTCCGTGCCGAAGTAGACGACGGTGCCGGGCTTGGCGTGCAGGGCGCCGGCGTAGCCGATGACGTCCTTGCCCTGGCGGTACTTCATGTCCAGCAGCGCCGCCCGCGCCCCGGACCACACGTAGGCGGCCCACTCGGGGTGCGCGTACGGGTCGCGGGAGAACCCGGCCTGCCGCTGCCAGGTGACCACCGTGTCGTCCTGGCCGAGGATCTCCACCCCGGCGGGAAGCGCCTCGCCGAGCGGGGTGGTGCCGGAGACCAGCCGGGGGCGCTGGGCGAAGCCGCCCAGGCCGAACAGCAGCACGGAGCGCACCGCGCGGGAGGCGAGGTAGGCCGCCTGCCGCTGCCGCTCGTCGCCGTGCAGCTTGGAGAGGTTGGTCAGGTCCGCCCAGGCCGCCTTGAGCCGCTTGCCCCATTCATCCAAGGGCTTGCCGTCCTCGAAGAGCAGGCCGCCGAGGACCTCGATCCGCCACGGTGCGATGTGGTTCGACAGGGCGAGGTGGATCTCCGCGCCGCCCGCCCAGGTGGTGAAGGTGGTGCCCGGCTCGGACGGGTAGACCCAGGCGCGGTCCCTGGTCACCGGGGCGGGCAGCAGGCCCACGTGGTTCCAGCCGGCCGGGACGGTGACCCGGACGTTCCAGTGCGAGCAGGACATCAGCGCCTTGACCTGCTCTGCCTCAGTCATCGCGGCGAACGCGGCAGCGGTGATGCGGCGCGGCGTGCCGACCGGCGACTTCCACAGGTGCTTGGCGTAGGCGAACGTGCGGTCGTACTCCACCAGCGCGGGCAGCTGCTCCGGCACGCGGGGCGGCAGGAGCAGCTCGGTGCGGCCCTGCCCGCCGGTCGCGTGCAGCAGACCCCGCAGCTCCTCGGACAGCACCGGGTAACCCCCGGCCCACTTGCCCGTGGTCGGAATGGTGCGCGACCACAGGTCCCGGCCGGTCTGGCTCGGCGAGCCCATCAGCACGGCGTCGTCCCAGTGGCGGCGCAGCGCCTGCCACAGCAGCGTGAACGCCTGCCGGCAGGTCACGACGTCGGCGCCGTCCGGGTCGAACCACTCCCCCATGCTCCGGATCTCGGTGGTGGCGCTGTCCGGGGCGCTCGCGGGGGCGTAGCGGCCGACGGGCTGGCGCTGGTGGACGAAGTGTCCGGCGAGCTTGTCCCGGCCCGAGCCGACGGCGGTGGTCCACCGCTCGCTGGGGGTGTTCAGCCAGGCCGCGACCGCGTCCTTGAGCGTGCTGTAGCGCTCGGCGCCGTCGTGCCACGGGGCGCCGGCCGTGATGTAGATGCGCTCCGTGCCGGGGGCGGTGGCCAGAACGGCGTCCAGGATCTCCCCTGGCGTGCGGGCGCCGAGGTCGACCCGGACAACCTGGTCGCGGACCGCGAGCATCCCGGCCGCCGCGTCCAGGAACACCGTGGCCCGGGCCTGCTGGACGAAGTTCGGACGCTTGGACACCAGGCCCGTGGTGACGGCCTCGAACCGGGCCCCGGCTGGACCCTCCGGGAGGATGGGCAGCTCACGCGGACCGGCGGCAACGGCCGGACGCTCCACCGCGGCGACCGGAGCGACCGAGGCCGCCGGGACGACCAGCGCGGCCGGGGCAGGCCGCTCGACGGCGGCGGCCTGGTCCTCGACCTCGGTCGGCGCCTCGGCTACCGGGGCGGCCGGGGCCGGCTGCTCGAGCACGGGGGCCGGGCGGGTCAGCGCCGGGGCGACCGCGACGGCGGGCTCGGCGACCGGCTCGGCCACGGGCGCCGGGGCCTGGGCGGGAGCGGCGGCGGCCTGGTCGTCGGCCTTGGCGGCGCGGACGGCAGCCGGGGTCGGGTCCAGCAGCGGGGCGATCCGCACGACGTCGCCGACCGACAGGCCCGCGGCCTTCGCGATGGCCGGCGCCTGGGCGCCCTCGTACCCCGCGAGCCCGGCCACCCGGCGCGAGCGCTGGGCGGTGAGCTTGTCCAGCTCCTTCTGCGCGGCCGCGACCCGCTTCTCGGCGGCCGTGATCTCGGTGCGCAGCTCGCGCAGACCGGCGAGCTCGGCGGTGTACGTCTTGCGGTCCATCAGCGGGTCACTCCCCCTCGGTGGCGGGCTGGTCGGTGGTGGTCTGGCGGGTGGGGACGTAGGCGATCGGGCCGCCGGACACGGACGCCAGGCGGGTGCCGAGCAGCAGGCCCGCCAGTCGGGCGTCCTCGGGGTCGGTGGGGTCGGCGGCGTTGGCGGGGGCGGTGAGGTCGGTCAGGTAGCCGGCCAACCTGGCCTTCGGGAACCGGTACCGCCCTGCGGTGCCGACGGTGCCGTCGGTCTCCCACTCGGTGAGACCGGTCAGCACGGCGACGACGAACCCGGCCACCGTCACCGGCAGAACTCCGCCGGCCGAAACGCGGGCCGGGTCGCACCGCCACCAGCCGGACAGCGCGGCCAGCAGCTGCGCCTGGTCCAGGCCGGTGCCGAAGCCGATCCACTCGCGGTCCGGCTCGTCCACCTTCGCCGGGGCGTCCGAGCGCAGCACCGCGACCTCGGCCGTTCCGAACGCGGTCAGGTCGGCGGCGGGCCTGGCCTGCAACTGCTGGAGCGCGGCCAGCGGGAACACCTGGCGGCCCTGCTCGCGTACGCCGGGGACCACGCCGGTGGCCATCAGCTTCTTCACCGTCGGGATCGAGCACCCCAGTGCCGTCCCGGCTTGACCGGTCGTCACGAACACACCCACAACCTCCACGCCTATTCATCTAACTTAAAACGCTAGGCGACTCTACGCCTCCCCCACCGACACCGTCCACGCCTTTTTAGTAAGTCGTACAAGCATGTTGAGCGGTGTCGTCAACGCCCGCGCCTTCGCTCACCACCGGCCCTTCGGGGGACCGTCCGGCCGCCCCCGGCGGCCCCGCTGTCCAGTGGGAAGCGGGCCGAGCCGCAAGGACCCACCGGAAACGGCTGCGGCTGGCCGGGCAGGGGCCTGTCACCCTGCGGACATGGTCGAATCACCGCACCCCCAGGCCGAGCTCTGCCAGGTGCAGCGCAGCGGCCCCACTGACCGTGAGCGCTGCCCCGAGCCGGCGCGGTTCGTGATCCACCGGCACCTCGACTCGGAACCAGTCGTCTGCGCCGGTCACCTGGCCCCGTCATCCTGCACGCTCCCAACGTCTACTAGCCGCCACAGATCTCGCTGGTCGATGCGAACAAGCACCCCAAGCACGTCGTCGTCACCGGCGCCGACAGCGACCAGAGGGAGCAGCGCGCGAAAGACTGGGCCGCCCACCTCTTCGAGGAAGACCCCGCCCCAGCCTCCAACCCCGCGCTGGATCTGACGGACCCGCAGGACGCCAACCACCTGGTGTCGACCGTCCTGGCCGCCAGCCCCGGGCGGCGGTCCAATGACGTTCTCGGCGCTCTTCTCGGTGCCATCGAAGCGGAGCTCGTCGCCAAGGGCCCGAACACCGTGCCGGCGGTCCTGCACGGCTACGCCGCCGCCAACAAGATGGTCAACGGCGGGAAGGACTGGGCCACCGTCCTGCACCTGCGCCAGGCCCGGACCGCTGCCGAGATCGGCCACGTCCTCGACTCGGACATCGGCCACACGGCCGAAGGCGCGGCCCATATCGTCTCCGGGCTGCTGCGCCTGGCCGCCGCCTTCGACGGTCTCCAGGTCAAGGGCCCGGGGGGTGCGGTCCCCGTTAAGACGATGTACCAGCAGGCCGAGAAGGTGGCGGCCCAGGTCCGCCAGGCCATGGACCAGGACGTGCGCGGCGAGCTCGCCCGCGCCGGCCACCGCGTGTAGTAGCGTGCACGGCCACCTGGCCGGTGCCCGGCAGCCGCGGCACCCGGGCACCGCGATGGCCCCAGCCCGTCCCCTACTCGGAGCTGGTTGTGTGTCAGGCCTCGATGGTGAAGGCCGGCTCGTACCCCTCGTCGACCTTGATGTCCTCGTACACCACGGTCTGGCACAGCCGGTTCCATCGGTGGCCGAGGAAGAGGGAGAGTCCCATCGGGCAGGCCAGGAAGAGGTGCATGCGCCGGACCGGGCGGGTCACGCCGCGCAGGTGGTCACGGATACCGACAGCCAGGGCGTTGGCGGCCGTGCTGTCGGCGACAGAGCCGTCCTTCGCGGGCCCGCCGGGCGGGGTGAGGACGATGAGCTTGGAGACGGGGACGTGCTGCTCGCGTAGGTACGCCATGACGTCCTTGGTCGGGTCGGTGGCGATGGCGATGGCGGCGGCGAGTTCGCCGCCCTGCTCGACGGAGTACTCCTGGGCGCCGGGGGCCAGAGTGATGTCGTACGGGTCGCTGGTGGACCAGAGTTGTCCGCGCTGCATGACGGCGAGGTCGGCGCCGGTCACCATGCGGAAGGCGGTGCCGACGAGGAAGGCCGGGGCCAGGCGGATGCTGCCGGCCCGGGTGCGCCCCACCAGGCCGCTGAACGTCCCAGCCCACTTGCTGTTCGCCAGCGCGGCCCTGGCCGATCCCCAGCCGTCCCCGCCCGCTTCGCCCGCACCGGCGGGCGCGAACAGTGTGGGCAACGCGCCCCCGGACGCGGACACCGACGCGGCCCCACCGGGGCCGGCGAAGGCTCCCGATCCGCGGCGGTGGCGTTCGCGCACGTTCTCCGGTCGCGCCACCGACCTGTTCCTGCGCAGCCTCGCCCCGCCCTCCGATGACAGCGACAGCCCGGCACCGTCCGGCGACGAGGAGATCACATGAACGACCGTGTCCGCGCCCACGCCCGCCCGGAGGCCGCAGCCAAGGCCGCCCCGCACTCCTTGCACCTGGCCGATCCCGGGCCGCTGGCGACCAAGGAGGGCTTCCTCGCCCGGGCTCGACGCACTGTCACCCCGCCGAGCCTCCAGGACAGCGCGCCCCTGGGCACGAAGGTGCGGCTGACCGACCCGCGCTTGGCCTACCACGGCGCTCTGCTGCCCTTGGAGACCGACGACTTCACCCGAGGAGTGCACCTCGCCCGGACCATGCTGGTGAAGAACCTGTACGACTCCCCCGGCCGCAGCCCGAACTTCGCCGTCGACGGCCCGCGCCTTGCCGGCAAGTCGCTGCTCGCCGCCAGGATCGGGTTCGCCTTCCAGGGCCTGGTCGACCACCATTTCCCCCCGGACACGGACCGGCACCCGGTGGTGTACATCCACGTGCCGCACGACCGCGGCGACGCCCTGCACTGGTCTCTGCCGTTCGCGGAGTACTTCGGTCTGGAGCACTCCCGCTCGCCCGAGACGATGAACCACCGCTCCGTCGACATGACCGGGCCCATCACACGCGTCATGGAACGCGCCGGCACGCGCCTGGTCATCGTCGACGGCATCGAGTACATCAGGGACAACGAACGGCAGACCGCGTTCGACTACCTGTTCCACCTCCAGGACGCCCTGCCGAGGATCACTTTCCTGTTCTGCGGCATCGGCGCGCAGGAGATCCTGCACCGCGCCCTCGGCGACCACCGCAGCAAGGCCCCCGCAGCTGGCATCGACAAGCCAGCACCGCTGGGCATCCCGACGCTGTGGGTCAGGCCAGTCCCCTACACCGCCGCCGAACCCGACCAGTGGTGCAACGTCCTCGACGACGCCGAGAAGAACCTGCGCCTGTACAAACACCAGCCCGGCACCCTGGTGCAGTTGGCCGCCTACCTGCATGAGCGCACCGACGGCTCCATGCACGCCCTGAACCAACTGCTGTGCCAAGCCGCGCAGACCAGCATCCTCCAGCAGACCGAAGCCATCGACCGCGAACTCCTGCAGACCATCCTCACCGGCTACAACGACCCGACATACGACTGCCTCCCTGCCCTGGCCGAACCGGCCGCCAGCGACCAGGACAACCACCGGCACAGCAGCTCGCAGGACCAGGCGAGGCAGGACGAAGCGGAACAGTCGCACTCGTAGTACGGCCTTCCAAATGCGCTGGGCGGGCTGGACCTGCCTGCCTACGGCACGCCGGCTCCCCGCACCTGGCAGGATCAACAGGTGGCCTTCTCCTACCTGTCGCTACAGTCCTTCGTCCGCCCTCCCAGGCTGCTGGTCCTCGCCCCCGAGGGCGAGGACTGGGTGGCGATGTCAGCAGCCGCGCTGGGCGCAGTCGGCAAGGTCTGGGGAGGCTGCGCGAGCGCCGTCGTCCCGGTCAGCGCCGCAAGTCATGCGGCCCTCGCGCCCTTCCTCTCCCGATACCAGCCCGACCACATCCTGGAATACCAGCCCACGTGGACGACGGCTGACCTGATTCATCCAGGCATCCTGGAACGGGAGCTGAGGGGACTCGACCTGGATGAGCAGAGCTTTTCCTTTAACAAGGAGCTGCTGGCACGCGATACCTGGGACGGTCACGCCGATGGAGCAGCCCTGCAGGTAGCCGCAGAACGGCTGCGGGCGGCGCACGGCGTCAACAGCTTCGACCGTTCCCACCCTTGGCTGTTCCACCTCGCTGACGATCCCGACAAAAGCGGCTTCACCGCCCTCAAGGACGTCACCTCGCAGCCGACCGGCGGCGTGCCGATCGGGCAGATCCGCACGCCTGCAGCCCTGTCCGCCGCAGCACGGCTCGGTGTCCTCCTCGCGGCGGCCGGCGACGAGGCGCAGGCTACCGAGTCCGACACGGACTGGCTCGCGCAGGTCGCCGGGACCCCGTGGAACGCCGACGACACAGCAAGCCCCTTCGATACGGCCGCCGCGCTGTGCGCACGAATCCACCGCGGCTACGACACGGACCGGTCAAGCGATGTCGTCGTGCTCGGCGAGCGGCCCGAGGACTTCGCGCTGGCCCAACTCGCCCGCCAGGTTTACGGCGCCGCGCGCTGGCTGCCCGGGAGCGCGCTGGCCTGGCGTCATCTGCCCCTCTCCCGGCGCCCAGAGCCGGTCACCGTGGTCAGCGCATCCCTGTCGGAAGAGGAAATCCGCGCTCATCTGACCGACCGCTGGAACGCCCGCGGCATCCGGATGCACGGCGAGGACAGCATGCCGGTCACGATCGTTTCCCCCGGCGAGCTCCGGCCGACCGGCCGCGACCAGGTCGCGCTACTCAACGCCTGGGACATGCCGCTGTCCCTCCCGATGGAGGAGACCTCGGACGGATCCCTGGTCTCGGCCGTGCGGATGCCCATCCAGGTCCCTGCCCCGCTCGACGCGGCACGGCACCGCTGGCAGGTGGGGATGATCTCCACCAGCCACCCCGTCCCGCCCCTTTCCGACCTGTTCGGCCCCAGCTTGGTAGCAGCCGGCGACGAGCGGGAGACATTCGTGCGAGCCGCGGACGGCGGGATCACCTACGCCTCCACCCGGGTCGACTTCGTCCCAGCCGGTGCGTCGCTGGCCGGCTCCCTCGCCGGGCCCAGACTCGTTTGGCCCTCCCTTGAGCGGATTCTGCGCCTCACCGGCGAGCCCGACGAGGTACGCCCCAGCCCCGCCGGGAAACGAGCCCGAGTCGCGAGGCGGCTGCTCGGGTCACGCTCTGCCGTCGAAGCCCTGGCCGCACCAGCGCCGTGGGCGCTGCTGTCGCACTGGCTGCCCGGCCACAACCGCTCGGCCCTTCCAGCAAACAGTGCCTGGGAGCTCAAGTCCGGGGTGTTCCTGACGTGGGAGGCCATCGCCGCCGCTTCCGGCGACTGGGCCCAGGCAGAGCTACGGGCGCGGATCGACGCGTGGAGCACCTGCGGGCTCCTGCGCCGCGGACTGGTGCTCGGCTGCCACGACTGCCCACGGGTCGAGTTCTACCCCATCGCCGAAGTGGCACAGCAATACACCTGCCGGCGCTGCGGCAGCAGCAACACGCTCGAGCAACCACGGTGGAAGCCAGCCCGCAACGAGCCCACCTGGTTCTACGAACTGCACCCGGCGATCACAGAGTTGATCGCCAACGACGGCAACTACGACCTGCTCGCCACCCAGTTCCTCCGCTCGAAGGCGTGGGCTGGCGCCTGCCTTGTCACCGAGGAGTTCGAGCTGGTCCAAAACGGCAAAGCCGTCGTGGAGTTCGACTTCGCCGCAGCGACCGTCGAGGGACTCTTCCTGGGCGAGTCCAAGAAGAACGACTGCCTCGCCGACTCCGCGAAAGCGACCCTCACCGAGCTCAACAAGCTCCTGAACGGATGCCGCACACTCGGCGCGACGCACCTGGTCCTGGCTACTCCCAAGAACGCCTGGAAGCAGGCGACCATCGACGCCATCGACAAGCAACTCCAAGGCGACGCGGCACACGGCGCCAGCAGCCCCCAAGTACTCCTCCTGACAGGCCTGGGCACCGACCCGAAGGTCCTGACCCTCGACGGCAAGCCGTTCACCATGGACTGAACCAGCCGGCTGCGAGCACCCGAGCCGACTCGGCCGAACCAGCGGCAGTCCAAGGACACGCACACACGAGCCGACACGAGGAGGCGTTCAGGTGGTCATCCTGGCGAATCAAGATCAACAGCGTTGAGGCGATCCCACCCTCATACCTGTGGGTTTTCCCAACCGGACTGAACAGCAGTCCCAGATTCTGCAAAGCAACAGGCCACAGGCCTTGAAATGTCGATCATGACAGCAAAACCGCAGGCCCGGGAGCCAAGATTCAAAGTCCCGGATCCTGCAAGTCCAATGGTCAACACATGATCAATCGACAAGATCTTTCAAAGCAGCCGGGACGGAGCACCCGTGGTCGCGGGTCTGCCGTACACCCTGCACAACCGCATCCTGGTGGGCCTGTTCGCCCTCCCGGTCGGCGCCGTGCCGGCACTGGCCTGGAAACTCCAGCGGTGATCGGATGACGTTCCCCCGAGGGCCGGAAGGCCGTCGGACATGACCTGATAGACCGTGAGAAGGCAGCCGAGCGTGAGGCCCGCTGTCCTGTCTGCGCCGGCTGTCCAGGAACTTCTTCCAGCCCCCGGCCAGAAATCGGCCGGGGGCTGGAGTGCGCACCTTGGTTCCGATCAGTTGCCCTCGTCGCGATCCCTTGGCGAGGGCAACTTGTCTATCAGCAGGGCATAGAGGCCACTCAGAACGAAGATGGCGGCGCACTGCGCCAAGTCGTTTCCGCTCAGCAGCTTGACAACCCCGATGAGCCCAGCCGTCCAGACGAGCGTGGCAATTATCTTGATCGCCATTGCATGCTCGCCGTTACGAGAAGGATGACAGGCAGGCTGTCGCCCCAGCGCCGACGACCTTTGCCGCGATATCCTTGGCAACATCCTTGCTGACATACTTGCCGATAACGAATGCCCCCGCTCCGCCGATCCCTGCCTTGAGAAGGCAATTCTTCACCATGTCAGTCATCTTTTTGCTTACCAGCAGCGATGCGCAGTCGTTCTCATCATGCTTCCATAGACACATTGACCGCCGCTCGCCGACCGGGTCGACCTGGGCGATGGGGGATACGTCCTTGACCTCAGTTATGACGGCTCGGCTCCCAACGGGCTGGCCTGTCGCGAACGCTGTACCCGCAGTGCCGGTCACGAGAATACCGCCGAGCAGGGCAGTAGAAATTATGCCGGATATGGCGCGCTTCATTTGCAGATTCTCCATACGCTTCGGAGGAACGGTTCCGGCCAGGACCCCATTCCTCATTGCCTGGGGTAAGACTAAGAATGGAAGATCCTTTGCGGGAAGGGATCCAGAGGTGCCCAGGGGGGTGCCCCGTGGATCGGCTGGTTCCCGGTGGGTTCTCGCAGGGAAGGGCCGCCCTGGTCGCGGAGACGACGGGACCGGTGCCGGTGGACGTCTGTCCGGCGTCCTCGGTGGTGTCGCTGGACGGCGGGATGACGTTCACGAACAACGCGGTGGGCTGTGTGGAGGAAGGCCGCGGCTCCGGCGCCCGGCACCGCGCACCACCACCACGCCCCGGCACTCCCCCACGGTGCGCCCACGGCGCCCGGCCTGGCGCGACCCCGGCCGGATGCCCGGCGCCGTCCTCGCCAACGCCGGCGCCGCACTGGCCGTCACCCTGCTGCTGGCCCTGGTCCAGCACATCGAGATCACCTGGCACTGACACCCCGACAGGGGACCGGCCCGCCGCCCGCTCGGGGGCCCGGACGGCGACCGGTCCCCCTCAGTGTCCACAGGCCAGCGCCGCTGGGTGGCCAGTACCCGGCTACGCAGCTGCCGTGTCCTGGCCGCGATCCGAGCGGGTGTGGGCGAGCGCGATGATGACACGCGGGAACTGGTAGGCGACCAGGACGTCGACCGCGGCGGAGAAGCCGGTCATGTACCAGGAAAGGCGGCCCGGGTTTCCGACGGGGTAGGACACGCCCGCGAACCCGACGGCCATCACGAACAGCAGCAGGACCGTGATCAGGCGGCTTCCTGCGGTGCGGCCGCCCGAGGCGTCGATCCGGTGCAGCAACCGCGCGCAGGAGATCCCGCTCGTCGGCAGAACGATCGCGGCCAGCCAGCTGATCGGCCACGCTGTCCCGAGCGCGATCAGCCCGGCCGCCGCGCACGGCACGTTGACAGCCCACCAGAACACCACGACGGCCGACAGCACTACCCTGTGGCCGATGAACCGGGGGGCGCTCACCGACTACCTCCTGGGACAGGATCCTTGGCCAGGACGGTCCACTCGCCGCTCTCGTACACCTGCCAGTCGCTCATCAACGTCCTCCTCGCCTCTCGGGTGCATGCCAGTCTCGGGCAGGCGTCCCCGCTTGTGCGAACGAATCGGCGATCTCGTCCATGGAAGGCCCCGGTCGCCGACCGGCCGAATCCGGCCACCGCCCCGGGGGAGGTAGGGACGGTGGCCGCACTTGTACTACCGGCGATCAACCGGGCGTGACGTCAGTCGACGTTCACCCAGTACGGATCTTCCAGGGGCCAGGCCAGGATCCGGTCGTCGACGTAGAAGTCGCCGAGATCGGTGCCCGCCCCCCGGTTCTCGCCGTTCGCGATGTTGCGCACCGAAAAGTCCCATTCGATCGACGATGCGCCCTCGTAGGTGGAACTGAAGGGGTACTCGTCGCAGTCCTCGACCGAGGTGTTGTACGGCGGAAGACCGGTCGCGGCGTTGTAGTCCGGGCCCCACGGGTTGGCCCCGTCCTTCTGTCCGCATGCCGCCTTCTTCACCTGCTCGTTCGCCAGGGCGATCGCACCGCCCTTCCCTCGGCTCACCACGCGGTGCAGCGGCGCGCCCCGAGACCCGGCGGTCGGCGACCACTTGCCGGGGACCTTCTTGGGGTGGTTCTCCTTGGGGTAGGTGACGCCGTCGGTGGCCGGGGCGTTCTGCGCGTCGCGGATGTGCTGGCGGATGTTGGGACGGTTGTCGCCGTAGGTCAGCACCGGGAAGGCGTTGGTGTAGATGCAGGCGTGCGGGTAGCTCTTGTTGCGTTGCGTGAAGTAGTCCGCCGAGTCGCAGCGGATACCGATCGGGGGGCCCTCGCCGCGCTCGGTGCTCTGCTCGTATCCCGGGCTCGCGCCGTCCATGTAGAAGCGCCACTGGTGGAAGGCGACTTGGTCCTGGCCCTCGCCACCGCTGGAGGAGACGTCCCAGTAGACCCAGTCAGGGAAGTTGCTCCACTGGGCCCATTCCATCTTCGCCGGGGACCGCCCGACGCCGCACGTGGCAGTCGTGGGTTGATTGGCGCCCGGAACGCATTCGGGGGTGACTTCCAGCTTCAGGTTCGGGGCGACGGTCCGCTTCTCCAGAAAGTTCCACCCGTCGTAGTTGACCTGGCCGGTCTTGGCGCGAAAGAAGACGCGGGTGGCGCGGGTGTCGTTGTAGCCGATGGCGGCGGCCTGGAACTTGATCGTGTTGGTGCCCTTCAGGACGGGCTTGCCGTCCACCTTCTTGTAGTACCTGTTCTTGAATTCGTATTCCTGGCACCACCTGAACCGGTTGTAGACGCGACCGCCTGGGTTCTGGGCGTCCGACGAACCGAGACAGTCGTTCAACCACTCGGTGCCCGCGGGGTTGTCGGGAAAGATCGGCATCTCCGCCGTCCCCTTGCCGTTCGTGCTGCGCTGAGCAACGTCGCCGGGCTGGGCCGTGTACTCGATGCCCGGGCCCGACGCGGCAGGCTTGGGGCCTGCGGCGGCGGCCGGTGAGGAGCCCAGGGTGAGAAGGGCTGCGGTGAGGGCGAGTGCGGCTATAGCCGCCAGCAGTCGACTGACGCGTTTCAAAGGTGGTCCCCCCTATTTTCCGGTGGCAGGTAAATCCGCTCGGGATCGAACCGGCGTAGTGCCCGTCTGAGCCGGCCATAAATTGGTCTTCCGTGGTCGTCCTTCGGCCTGTTCGGGCCTCACGCCGCCGCCCGTCCTCGCGACGGCGCCCCCGCGGTCGGCAGGATGCGCGGGCACGGCGGCCGTCACTGGGCCGCCGAAGGCGACAGCGGCTGCCGGCGTCGCCCTTGACAGGGCCCTGCACCGCCTCTTCGGTCTTCGGTCTCGTCCTTCGTGGTTGCGATGCAAACCTGATAAGGGCGGTTCGCTTTCTCCCTGTTTTCCGATTGGTTGCGTTCCGTGCCCGTGCTGGATGCGGTCGGGGATCATACGGACGCTGCCGGATCGGCTGTCGGAATCGAAGCTCCTCCTTCCAGCTCACCGCCAGCCACCCGCTGGATTCTCTTCTGTCATGCCGGCGATCGCCTGCCCCCCATGGTTCATAAGGCCGTTCCCGCCGGCGCGCAAACAGTCAAAGCGCCACGGCCGTTGAAGGCCCTAGGTTTCAGACTGCGCGAGATGGCCGAATACGTGACGGCTTGGTGGCGGCCGGCCGCGCCGGCAGACCATGAAATCCTTTCCGGCAGTCGCCGGCCGTCGAGGTGACGGCAGCGGAATCACGACCGAACAGCCAATCTGTCCGGCGGCGGTGGCGGATTGTAGCTCCGCCGATGAAATCCTGATGAACCTCGGTCAGGTCAAGAATTTCCTATAGCCGTTGAAAGGCAATGAGTTCCGCCTCGGACCGTCCGATTCCGTCATCGCCACTGCATCGCTGCCGACGCTAAATTCGCCTCACCGACCACCGCTCCCCACCACACAGCTGGCAGGGTTCCGGCCCGGGGCGTCACGGCACCCGGCCGAGGAAAGGGCATGATGAGCCACTTAGGAGCTTCCGGCCGCTGGGCCAGAGGGCTGATCGCCCTCACCACGGCCACTGCATCGACGCTCGCCGCCATGGTTGCCGTGGCCGGCCCCGCCGCCGCCCAGGACGCCACCCCCGCCGCCGGCGCCGGCGTCGTTCAGGCCGGGCAGTCCTGCACGGCGGCCGACCTGGGCAAGCGCCACCCGTTCATCAAGTCGACCGAAGTCGCCCCGACGATCACCCACTTCAAGGGCTGGTACGTCACCGCGGGCTCGACCGGCTACCAGAACGTCACCACCAGCACCCAGACCACCGTCTCGGTCTCCGTCGGCCTCAACGGCGAGATCAAGGGCGATTTCGCCGTCGAAGCCCTCGGCACCGTCGGTGCGATGCTGGGCCTGAACGTACAGGTGAACTACTCCTCCACCAGCAGCGAGTCGACCTCGGTCAGCTGGAACTTCAACGACCCCGGCTACTACGGCGTCTACAAGGGCACCAAGAAGGTCACCGGCACCTACGGAAGCCTCAACTGCAACCGCGTCCAACAGGGCGACGGCAGCTGGGCGCTGCAGTGGATCGAGGGACCGGACAGCGGCAGCTACACCACCTACACCACCCTCGAAGAGGGCGCGGTGCGCTGCGAGGACAAGGTGCCCGCCAACAGCATCATGCGCAAGGCGCAGGGTCTCCTGGACTGCGAGACCCCGCCCCGGGCCGGACACGCACCAGGGCCGGTGGCTTCCGCCAAGGCCACCGCGGCCAGGGACGCGGCAGCGAAGGGCACAGCGGGCAAGACGGCCACCTCGCGGGCCAGTGCGCCCGCCACGCGGGCCGCCCTGAACTGCCAACCTGACGTCTACAGGATCCACGTCCCCGGCAAGCCCCTGAACTGGAGTGCACCGCTCCTGGCCAACGATGGCGTCCGGCTGCGCGAATCCAACTGGACGAGCGCCCACCTGGACAACTGGCGGCTGTGCAACGTGACGGAGCGCAACGGGGTTGTCGAGGCGTCCCTGTGGAACTGGGGCAATGGCGGGTGCGCGACCATCCCGGCCAACATCGCCAACCAGGAGCAGGCCTACCTCACAACGGCCCCTTGCGGGGAGGACGACCTCCAGCGGTTCTCCATCTACCGCGACGTACCTGGCGGCTCGAAGATCGGCCTGCAGAACAAGTACACCGGCTCGATGCTGGGCCACGACCGCTACGCGGACGGGGAGTTGATCCGCCAGTACTCCAGCGGCAGGCAGGACGGTACGGGCACGTATGACCTGGTGAAGGTCTGACTCTTCCCCGCTTGACGCGGTGCCCCCGGCCCAGGCCGCCCGACTTCCCTCTCACGTGGACCGAGGTCGGACGGCCCGGGCCTACTCCACGGACATGCCGTAGGCGCCTGAGCGGCTCTGAGTTCCCGGCCGGGGCCCCCTTCGGCGGGCCCAGGCTGCGTTCTGGTGCGCGCGCACGATCGTGGAGTCGACCGAGACGATCCGCTCCGGGTCGCCCTCGGCGTCGGCCTGGGCGAGCAGGGCGGTGAAGACCCGCTCCCAGGGTGACCACCCGCGGCTGCGCCCAGAGCCGGTCGCGGCCGCTCAGTCCTGCGCCGCCGCCACGGCCACGGCCGTCGCCAGGGCGGCGGCGATCAGCCAGGCCAGCGCCGGCAGGCCCATGGTGAGGGCCTGTGGCCAGCGCCAGGCCAGCAGCCGCGCACCGGCGCCCCAGGTGAGGAGGAACAGCGGGACCAGGATCACCGTCTGGATCCTCCATGCCTTCAGGAACGCCCCGGCCAGGCCGCCGGCCAGCAGCGCCGTGCCCGCCGCGACCAGCAGCCCGATCCGGAACATCAGGGCCCACGGCGCGGTCTGCGGGTCGGTTCGGTGCCCCTGGTGGATGACCTCGGCCACCCGGCCCCGCCAGAAGCGCAGTTCCACGGTCGAGCCAACGTCCACCGCGTCGTAGAACGACTCGTCGACCGTGTAGGTGCGGCCCGGCGCGTTCTCCCGGAGAACCGCGAGGCGGTACGAGGTCGAGTCGCTGTCGGTGTCCACCCACTTCTTCGTCACCCGGCCGCTCTCGGGACGCAGGCAGTCCGCCTGTGCCACCCCGTCGGCCGTGGCACGGCAGACAGGTGCGTCGAGGTAGGCCCGGCCCTCGTCGTAGGCATCGTGGTAGCGGACGAAGCCGAACACCACGATCGCCAGCCCCAGCACGGCGATCAGGCCGCGCAGCACCTGACCCGCCGCCGGTCCGCGCCACGGGCGCCGGTCCCGCGGGCCGTCCGCCTTCCCCATGGGCCCCTCCTCCCCTGCCGGAGCATGCCATTGTGCCCCGGGCCTGGGGGGGGCGGCCGGTGCCCTCGGGCCGCCGCCAGGGCGACGGGACCCGGTCCGCACCCTGACAGGGTCTGCCTTGTGGGCCTTTGCCGGGTGACGCTCCCCAGACTCCGGCCCGGAGGTGTCCCCGTCGCGGTGGCTCCCCCGCCTGCTTGGGATGCGCGCACCCCCCGACGATCTCCGCCAGGCACGGCGCGCCCTGGTAGCGGTGCGTGCCGAGCGGGCCGCCTTCCTGGCCGGCCTGCCGCGGTGGGACGGCGACCTGGCCGCCGCCCGGCAAGGGGTGAGCGAGGAGCAGCACGCCGAGTCCTCCCGGCTGGAGGAGGCCGAACGGCAGGCCGCCCACGCAGCCACGGGGCACCCGTTCCGGGCGCAGCTCCCGGTCGGGGACCGGGAGCTGCGCCCGCACCCGACTCATGCGCATCGACGACACGGCCCCGGGCGCGACGGCGCAGCGGCTCCCCGGGGCGACCCCGACGGCGGACAGGCCGACGGGCCCGAAGGCGCCGACCACCACCGAACGGTGACGGGCGCCTTCGGGCGTCCGTCTTCTCCTGGTCGACGTGGATGTCCAGGAGCGAGCTGCCCATGATGCCCGGGCTCCGGATCGCTTCGTCTACGAACACACCTGCGCCTGACGCGGGCCCCGCCCCGCCGAAATCCCGTTGGTGACGCCCCGTCGGATCGGCACGGTCACGGGCATGGCCATCCCGATCGTGCTCGACATGGAGACCGGCGACCCCGACGACGTCTTCACCCTGTGCGCCCTCGCGACCCATCCGTGGGCACGCCTGGTGGCCGTGACGCTCACGCCCGGAACGGACGAGCAGGTCGGCGTCGTCAAGCACCTCCTCGCGCGCCTCGGGGTGAGCGCACCGGTCGGCGCGCACCGGCCCGGCGCCGACGTGACGGCGGTGTCGGCCAGGACGCGACGCTGCTCACGGGGGCACCGCCGAAGAACCCCGGCACGCTCCTGGAACGGAAGCCGAACGTGCGCATCGCCGGCTGGGTCGCCCAGGGCGGCTTCGATGGACAACCAGCAGTCGCCGGCGCAGCGGCGGGCCCGGGGGCGAGCCCGGGTGCCGGCCCGGCAGGGCGGCCCTGCGGCTGGACGGACGACCGCCCGGCGGCACCCGGCCGCCGGGGCCGTCAACCGGCGCCACAGGCCCACCTGGCCCGACAGCGCACCAACCACCACCGGGACAACAGGGGCGCGCAGAGGGATGTCGGATTTTCCGGCCCCGGCGACGGGCCGGTTGAGCTGCACCGATGCCGTCGACCGCCCGGGTCCGGGGTGCCGGCATCGGGAGCCGCATCGGGAGTCACAGCAGGAGCTACGGCAGGAGTCGCGTCGGGATGGCGCCGGTGCTGTCGCGGTCGGTGTCGTTGCGCACGGCTTCCGCGAGGCCCCGCGTTAGGTCGGGCACGTCGAAAGGGGTTCCGCAGGATCTCTTCCTGCGCCTTCGTCAGCGCGCGCATGTGGGGAGACGAGCGTGCCGCACACCGCTCTGGGGCGATACCGCCTCTCGACGCGGGTGAGCCCCGGACGGCTGCTGGGCGGTAGTCGTCCGGGGCTCACCCGCACCTTCCGGTTCCGGCTGTCAGCTGACCGTCGGGACGAACGGCCGGCACGAGCCGTTGGGTCCGGCGTACGGGTCGGTCCAGTCGTAGTTGAGCAGCTTGCTGCCCGTCTGCGGGCCGACGATGCCGTCCTGCTGCAGGTTGCCGTACACGTGCGCCTGGAAGTCCCGCACGGCGCCGTCCGTCTTCGGACCCCACTGGCTGTCCTCGTCGATGGTCGGGCTGCTGCCCGCGCGCAGGTAGTCGTTGACGAGGTGTTGCACGCACCACACCCCGGTGCCCGAGGTGGTGTGGCCGTAGCCGAGCCAGGGTGCGGTGGTCGACGCCTGCGCGGTACCGGTCAGCCCGACCGTGGCGAGCGTGAGGGCAGCGGCGGCCACGAGACCGCGGCCGATGACATTCTTGATCATGTGGGTTCCTTGGGTGGTGATGGGGAGGATCGTTTCGTGCGGCCACGGACGGACCGGCGAGTCCGCCGTTGTCGGCCGCCGTCGCGTGATGGCAGCTGGGCCCCGGGGCCGACGATCTGACGGCTCGTCGTTTTCCGGTCGGCCGTCAGGCGGCGGGCGTTCGCTGTTCGGGCCTGTGGCCGCCTGCGGAGGTGTCACGGCCAAGGGCGGAGCCGTCAGCCGTGGGTGGGCAGCACGTCGTAGCAGCTGCTGACCGGAAGGCCGTACCCGCTCTGGGGGTTGTTGTTCTTGGAGATGTCGATCTGGAGCGCCTGCCAGAGCTTGTCACCGGTGTCCGGCCCGACGATGCCGTCGGCCTTGAGGCCGGAGTCGTGCTGGAACTGCTGGAGCTGGGCGAGCGTGTCCGGCCCGAACGAGCCGTCGACGGGCCACACGTGCGCGCTGCTCCAGGTGGCCCAGTTGATGCCGACCTGCACGCAGTAGACCTGGAAGCCGTTCTGGCCCTGGGTGATGTAGGACGCGCCCGGGGTCGCGTCGGCCGTACCGGTGCCGGCGGTGAGGGCGGCGCCTGCCAGGGCGGCGGTGGCCAGGGTGGTGGCGATGCGCTTGCGGAAACTCATGACGTGGCTCCTCCGTAGTCGCCGCTCGCTGCGTGGGCTGCGGGCGGGCCGGCTTCGCAGGGGATGACGGGTGGCGCGGCTGCGCGGTGCGACCATCGGCATCCCGGCGCCGGGCTTGATCATCGTGCGGTCCGGTCGGCCCCACCCGCGACGGTTCGGCGTCTCAACACGCCCCTCCCCCGTCCCAACGGCCCGTCCCACCGAGCTCACCTGCGGACACTCCGCGGGCCTTCCCCCATCTTGAGACGGCCCCAGGCCAGTTGAGCCCTCCCGGCGGCCGGTTCGCCCCGGTGCGCGCGGCCGCCACGGCCTCACCACGCCGGGCCGGCATCCGAACACCACCCCGCACGACCCGATGCTTCTCAACCAACCGCAAACCCTCAGCCCGGGCGGAAGGCCGGGTCGTCGCCGAGGCCAGTGCGGTTGGCGGGGCCGGCTGCCCGCCCTCCCCGGCCCCGGCCCCGGCCCCGGCCCCGGCCCCGGCCCCGGCCCCGGCGGCGGAGGCCCCCGCCGCGGTGGTGAACTGGGGCTCGGCGCGGTGGGCGCGCAGCTCGGTGATCCGGCCCACCACCCGGGCATCGTGGGACGCGACGACTCAGCGGAACGCCGCCGCGCCGCGGCCGAGGGCTCCGCCGCGGGGCGCAGCGGGCCGTAGCGGGGCCAGCCCGGGTCGCCGCTGCCGGCGAAGGTGGTCCAGGCGCCGTGGACGCGGGCGGCGAGTGCGGTGGGTGCGGTGGGTGCGGCCGCCGGAGATCCGAGCGTGGGCCGCCGCCATGCGCGCCGTGCCGGTCTCGAACAGGGCCGCTCCGAGCCGGGCCGAGCGCAGTTCCGCCCGGTGTGTCGTCGGGGCGGGCCGTGCGGTGGGCGGTGAGGGCACCGTGCGGGTCGGTGTGCAGGCGGGCGGCGAGGGTGAGCAGGTCGGCTTCGGTGGTGGGTTCCAGCGCGTCCTGCGGTACGAGGGAGAGGTGGGCCTCCCGGGTGTTGGTGCCGATGGGCAGGTCGACGTCGCGGGTCGGTCCGTGGGCGAGGGCATCAGCCAGCTGGACGGGCAGGACCAGGCCGAACGGGCTGAGCCCGGCCAGCGGGTCGGCGGCGGTCGCGGTGCGCAGGCCGCGCACGGCCCCCGCCGGGGTCTTGACGAGCGGATCTTCCTGTCGGGGCACGGGGGGTAGGTCCTTTCGGCGGGCTCAGGGCTCAGGGGTCAAGGGTCAGGACAGGCGGGAGAATCCGGCCCACTGCTTGACGGCGAACGTCGGCCCGCTGCGTGCGACCCGCACTCGTTGGTCCGCGGGTTCCAGAAGTCGGTTGCCGGCCGGTGGCGTTGCTCCTGCCACGCGCCCCTTCGCCCGACCAGGTGCTCGTCGTGTGCACGACCCCCGCCGACTCCGCCTCCGAGCAGGCCCTGGCGCTCCTCGCGCGGGCGAGCGCCGCCCGCTCCCCTCCCCCGGGGACCGCCTCGGCTGAGGCCGTCGAGGCCGTGTGGCCGGCCGGTTCTCCGCCTGCCGCCGCTGACTCGACCCAACCGAGTCACACCGTTCCACGACCTGGTCAGCCAGAAGCTCGGGCAGGATCCGGCGTTGGACCGAGCGGCAGAGAGCGCACCTGCCGACGGCGCGTCCGTCCGGGAGCCGCAGCACACCTGATGCCCCTGTGCGCGCACGGGCGATGGCGTGTGCGCGGTGGGAACGAAGGGGTGTGAATCGGGTACTTAGGCTGAGCCGACCTCACCGAACGGGCCGCCACCAGGCCTCGATCCACCTGACGGGAACCCCTGAATCCTGTGAACCCCCTGAAGAAGCTGCACTCCGCGCTGATCTGCGTCGCCCTGGCCCTCGGGCTGGTGACCGGTCTCAGCGGCACCGCGTCGGCCACCAACTACCGAATCGTCGACTGGGACATCTCCCGGGTCACCGACGGCGGCCAGGAGCACGCTGCTCGGTACTACCACGCAGTCGACGGCCTGCACCAGAACACCTACGGGAACGCCACCCACGAGAACGCGGTCATGCAGACCACGACCGACCCCTCCCGGATCGTCCAGATCCGCATCCGCGACACCGGCGGCAACGAGCTCGTCTCCCTCTACTTCTGGGCCGACAACCTCTACCTGGCCGGCTTCTACGCCCCGTACGGCGGCGACGCCGCCTCCGGCCGGCACCACTTCTCCTTCGCCGACGGCCGCGACATGGGGGCCTCGCTCGGCGTCGGCACCCGCAGCCTGGTCCGGACCGGCAACTACACCAGCCTGCCCGGCGGCAACAACCGGGAGAACCTCCGGATCACCCCGGCCACGCTCTACAACGCGGCCTACGTGCTCGGCCACGCCACCGGCTACAACGACAGCGTCGGCGCGTCCCTGCTGCTCATGATCCAGGCGTTCTCCGAGGCAGCCCGCTTCGGCCCGATCTTCTCCCAGGTCTACAACAACATCTACAACCACAACGAGACCCCGCTCGGCCGGGACCTCGCCGGGCTGGAGAACCAGTGGGACGAGATCTCCCGCTTCGCCCACGACGTCCGCCGCAACGGTTCGTCCTACCTCAACCTCTTCGGCAACACCGTCCGCAACTTCAACGACCTGCGCACCCGGCTCTCCTTCGTCGAGGTGATGGGCTCCGTCGCCCAACTCTGATCCCTGATGGAAGGAGTCCTGGCCGGCCCGCTCCGCGCCGAACAGCACGGCCTGTCCGGCCGTCGGCTCCCGGTAGCCGTCGGCCGCGATGGCGGAGACGGGTCAGGCGGCCCGGTTGCGGGGGAAGCAGGGTCGCGCTGGAGTCGTCGAGTCCTTCCAGGAAGCCCCAGGACGCCGACACGGCACCGGCCGGCCCCAGCCCGACCCGGGGGCGGGGCACACCACGGCGTCCTGGCCGGCGGGCTCGCCGGCGGGGGCCTGCGGGCCGGAACGGATCCTCGGGGGTGACGGCAGCGGCGCAGCAGTGAACGGGGCGGCGGCCGGGGTCGAGCCCGGCGCGAGGCGGGACCGGGCGGGGGCGGACGAGGAGGACGACGGCCCGGGCAAGGCCACGAGGCCGCTGGGACGGGCCGGACGTCGACACCGTGCTCGGAAAGCACGAAAGACCCGACGGAGAAACCCTGCTGATTCCGTATCGATCATCAGCCGGGAAGCTCGGCCGTCGACAGCCACCGACAGCCGCCGGGCCGGGGGCTGCTGTCGGTGTTTCCGGGGGGTGCCTCTATGGGGTTCGTCAAGGAAATCGGGCTGCGTTCTGGAGCCGTGGGCGGGCAGCATGGTGGGATGCCGGATCTGCTGTGGGACGACGTCAGGAACTTCTTCGACCCTGACGTGATGGGTGCTCTGCCGGATGTGTTCGTGGAGGGCACCTCGGCGGCGGACTGGCAGGCGGTGTTCGATCTGGTCCGCTCGGATGGTTGGGCGTGGGAGTTCACGGAGGGCGGAGTCGCCGGGCCGTTGCCTCTGGCTGTGGAAGTACTGACGCGTCCGGCCGATGCCGAGACGGTCGAACTGCGGGTGTGGCCGGTCCCGGGCGTGCTGGCGATCTTCCGTCCGTGGTCTGCCGAGGGGATCGACTTCGATGTCGACCTCCGCGAGCTTCAGGGCCAGGAGGGAGTGGACGTCCTGTGCGGGCTCCTGACCGCGGTCGGCCGCCGGCTGGGCAAGCCCGTGGTCATGACCGCCGAAGGCGACTACGGGCACCCGGTGCTCGGGTTCGATCCCGACGCAGACCGCGTGCTCCTGATGGCGGACCCGCAGTTCAGGTGACCGCTTCGGCGGGCCGGGACTCGTAGAAGGTGCCGTCGCGGAGCATGGCGAACAGGACGTCGACTCGGCGTCTGGCCAGGCAGAGGAGGGCCTGGGTGTGGCGTTTGCCCTGGCCGATCTTCTTGTCGTAGTAGGTGCGGGAGGCCGGGTCGCCGAGCGGGGCGAATGCGGCCAGGAAGAATGCCCGTTTCAGCTGTTTGTTGCCCCTCCGGGAGGGTTGCTCGCCGCGTATGGAGGATCCGGAGCTGCGGGTCGCGGGGGCGAGGCCGGCGTAGGAGGCGAGGTGGGCGGCGGTCGGGAACGCGCTCGCGTCCCCGACGTCGATCAGGACGCGGGCGCCGGTCCGGGTGCCGATGCCGGGCATGGAGGTCAGGATCTGCGACAGCGGGTGTTCGTCCAGCAGTTCCTGGATCCGCTTCTCCAGGAGCTTGCGCTGGTCGAGGACGGCCCGCAGCGAGCCGGCCAGGCTCGGCACGATCAGCGCGGCCGCCTCGGTGCCCGGGACGACCACGGTCTGCTCTACGAAGAGCCTCCCAGCACGCTGGTGGTCCTGCCTCTATCAGCGGTCTACCGATGCCTCCGGCCCGGTGACACCACCCCCCGGATCATGCGAACTACAGGGGGGAACAGTCATGCCGGACCGGAGGCCGGGAGCCCCGTTGCGGGGCCACCAAGAAGGTAACGGGGGCTGGCTCCGGCTGCGGTGGTGTCAGGGGTGGGGGCTATGGTCCGTGCACCCGTTCATCGCTGGAGGGATGAGCCACCGATGGTCCGTGTCACGCCGCCGCGCCCGGTCGACATCGCCGCCGTCTTCCCGGAGTTGGCGCCGCTCGCCCGGCAGGCGGTCCGGCTGCATCCGCGCCCGGGCGCACCCGGCGTGCGCGACAGCTCGGTCGGCGGGCCGCTGCTGTGGCCCGCCGGTGAGCCGTGGCCGGTCTGCGCGGGGCCGCACCCGGAGGAGCACGACGGCGGGACCGCGGTGTCCGTCGCCGACGTCCGGCTTCGGCGGGCGCTGTACGGGACGACGGGCCGCACGGCGGAGCAGGACGCGGCGCTGGAGGCCACCTTCGCCGGGCACCCGTGGAGCGGGCGGCCGAACGCGATGCTGCCGGTCGCCCAGCTCTACGCGCGGGACGTACCGCTGCTGCCGTGTCCTGGGGACGCCGATGTGATGCAGGTGTTGTGGTGCCCGCTGGAACACGACCCCCAGTGGGCGCCGGCGCCGAAGGTTCTGTGGCGCTCCTCCGCCTTGGTAGGTGAGTTGCTGACCGCGCCGCCGCTACCCGCCGAGGTCGCCGGGCACGGCGGGTATCTGCCGGAGCCGTGCGTGTTGCACCCCGAGGTGGTGACGGAGTACCCGGCCCCGCTGGAGCTGGCGGACGGCCTCGCGGAGCGCATCGAGGGCTGGTGTGAGGGCTGGTGCGAGCGGGAGTTGGCCGGTACCGACCCGCTGTACCGCAATACCGGGGAGTACCGGGCCTACTACCGGTTCGAGCTGGCGGTGGCCCCCGGGTGGAAGGTCGGCGGCTGGGCCCCGTGTGCCTCCATGGACCCGTACACGGCGTACTGCGAGGAGTGCCGGGCCGTCATGCGGCCGTTGCTGACCATCGACCCCGACGTCGTGGGCGGCGGCGGCTGGGCCCCGTCGAGGACCGGCGCCTCGACTTCGACCTCGGGACAGCCATCGGGCGCGGCAACGTCCTCCAGCTCTACCGCTGCCCGCTCTCCCTGGAACACCCGTGCGTCGAGGTGGTGCAATGACTTCCGTCCCCCGGCCCGGGGCCGGGCGGCCGCGAGCCGGCCGGGGAACTCGGCGGGCGGTGTCCGTCGGGGTCGGTGTCAGGTGGGGTGCGGTGTCAGGTGGGGGCCGGTGTGGTGCGGAACTGGCGGGCGAGGTAGTCGAACCAGGTCCGGTGGAAGGTGGCGGCCAGTCGGGAGGCGGGGGCGATGAGGTCGAAGGCGTGGTAGGCGCCGGGGTAGAGGTGGAGCTCGACGGGGACGCCCTGGGCGCGCAGGCGGGTGGCGTAGCTGAGGTCCTCGTCCCGGAAGCAGTCGAGGTCGCCGACGGTGATGAAGGTGGGCGGCAGGGCTTCGAGGTCGGCGGCGCGGGCGGGGGCCGCGTACGGGCAGACGTCGTCGGTGCCGGCGCGGTCGCCCAGGATCGCCTGCCAGGCCAGGAGGTTGGTCGAGCGGTCCCAGATGCCGATGTCGGTGATCTCGTGGCTCGACGCGGTCCGGTTGCGGTCGTCGAGCATGGGATAGGTCAGTGACTGGAACAGGGGTGTCGCGCCGCCGCGGTCGCGGACCAGGAGGGCGGTGGCCGCCGCGATGCCTCCGCCGCCGCTCTGGCCGGCGATGCCGATGCGGGTGCCGTCCAGGCCCAGGGCGTCCGCCTCGCGGCCGAGCCACTGGTAGGCGGTGAAGCCGTCCTCGGCGGCGCCGGGGGCGGGTGTCTCCGGGGCGAGCCGGTAGTCGACGACAGCGACGGCGCAGCCGAGGCTCGCGCCCAGTCGGGTCAGCCACGGGTCGTCCTGGGCGGCGAAGCCGAGGACCTGTCCGCCGCCGTGGAACCAGAGCAGCACCGGCAGCGGTCCCGGCGCGGCCGTGGGCCGTAGCAGGCGGACCGGTACGTCGGGGCCGTCCGTTCGGCTCGCGAGGTGTTCCTCGATGGTGACCGACGGGTCGGCGGGAAGGCTGTCGGCGGCCGCTTCGGCCTGGGCGCGGAAGGCGGCGCGCGTCGTGGCGAGGTCGGTCAGGTCGAAGGCGCCGTTGGGGGTCATGGGGACCGCGTCGAGGGCCAGGCTCAGTTCCTGGTCCATCAGTCGGCGGGAATCGGGCATGGGTGTGCCTGCTCTTCGGGGGGACGGTTCGGACGGTTCAGAGGGTTCGGACGGTCAGGCCTGTTCGGACTGGTTCAGGCCGGTTCGGAGGGTTCAGGGGCGGAAGGCGTCGATGACGACGATGCCGGTGGGCCCGTACGTCTCCAGGGACTCCAGGACCTCGCTCGCCTCGTGGAGGCCGACGGTGCGCGAGACGATGCGGCCGGGGCTGAGCCGGCCGGCGGCGATCATGTTCAGCATCGTGCCGAAGCGCTGGCCCTGCATGCCGAAGGCGCTCAGGAACTCCAGTTCCTTGACCATCATGACGTCGACCGGCAGCGCGACGTCCCCCTGTTCCGCGGCGGTGGTGTGCCCGAGTTGGAGGTGGCGGCCGCGGGTGCGCAGGGAGAGCACGGAGTTGCGGCAGGCGGCGGCGATGCCGACGGCGTCGACCGACACGTGCGCGCCGCCGCCGGTGAGGGTCTTCACGGCCTCGACGGGGTCGGTCGCGGCCGCGTTGACGGTGTGGACGGCGCCGAGCGCGCGGGCGGCGTCCAGTTTGTCCTGCGTGATGTCGATCGCGATGACGTTGGCGCCGGTCGCCGCGGCGATCTCCACCGTCGACAGGCCCATGCCGCCGCCGGCGCCGTACACCGCGACCCATTCGCCGCCGCGGATCCGCGCCTGGTCGACGACCCCGTGGAAGGCCGTCATGTAGCGGCAGGCCAGCGCGGCGACGTCCACGAAACCGACGCCCTCGGGCACTTCGACCAGGTTGACGTCGGCGAAGCGGACCATGACGTACTCGGCGAAGGCGCCCCAGTAGGAGACCCCGGGCACGAGTGCGTCGACGTGGTCGCAGACGTGCTGGTTGCCGCTGCGGCACATCTCGCACGAGCCCTCGCCGGGGTTCATCGGGAAGATGACGCGGTCGCCCTCCTTCCACCCCCGAACCTCGCGGCCGACCTCCACGACGGTGCCGGCGAACTCGTGGCCGAGGACGAACGGGGCCTCGACCCGCGGCCCGCCCGTCCAGAACTGCCCGGCCCACAGGGCCCAGTCGGTCCGGCAGATCCCGTTCGCCCCGACGCGCACGATCGCGCCGTCCGGCGGGCAGACGGGGTCGGGCACGTCGCGGAGGACGAGCGGCTTGTGGAGTTCCTCGATGACTGCGGCGCGCATGGCGCGGCCTCCTCGTGCTGGGGGGAGAAGTTGCGGGAAGCGGGGGTGAGTTGGAGGGGAGCGGGGGTGAGTCGGGGGAATCGGGGAGCGATCGCCCGAACGTCAAAAGTCCACCGGTTCAAGCGGTGGACCTGAAAGCTAGCCGTTTGCCCGAAATCATGTCAACCGCATAAAGTGGTGGACATGGAGAGCAGTGTGGAGGACATGGGCGGCAAGGACGGCGGCCGCGAGGGACGCCAGCGCGCCAAGACCGACTTCCGCTTCGACGACGCCCGGCTGTGCTTCGCCTTCGCCGGCACCCTGGCCGACCGCGGCACCGGCACGCCCTTCGAACGGCTGGCCCGGCCAGAGGACTTGAGCCGCTGGGCCGTGCAGAGCGCCTGCACGACAGCCGCGCCGCCCTGCACCGAAGCCGACCTGGACCACGCCAGGCAGCTGCGCGAGGCGATCCAGCGAACCGGCCGCGCCCTGGCGGACGCCGTCCCGCCCTCCCCCGCGGACATCGCGCTCGTCAACCGCGCCGCCGCCGAGCCGCCCCCGAGGCCCGAACTCGCCCCCGACGCGGCCACCGTGCGCCGGCACGGCGACTCGATCGCGGCGGTGCTCTCGATGGTCGCCCGGGACCTGATCGCCCTCTGCGCCTCGGAGCACCGCACCCGCGTCCGTGTCTGCGGCAACCCCGGCTGCGGCGCCCTCTTCGTCGACACCTCCCGCGCGGGCGCCCGCCGTTGGTGCTCGATGAAGACCTGCGGCGCCCTCGTCAAGAAGCGCGCCTACCGGGCGAGACTGCACACGCCCGCCGACGACGCCTGACCGGGGGCTCCCCGGCCGCCGCCGCGCTCCGGAGCTGCCCGGCGGCGGCGCCGGGGTGCACCGGCCCGCCGCCCATCTCGCGTACACCGCGGGCACGGGCTACCAGCGGCGCCGGCTGCGGGCGTTCGCGATTGACGGCGTCCACGACGCCAGACGGCCCTGCCACTCCTTCGCAGGAGTGGCAGGGCCGTCTGGCATCATCGGCGAGGCTACGAAGCTACGAAGTCGTCGGGATGTAGTCGTGGCAATAGCCCATGACGCCCAGCGGATTGATCTTCCAGTACGAGTTCCACAGGGCGGTGCCGGTCCTGGGCCCGACAATGCCGTCGATGTCAAGGCCGTTGCCGTACGCGCGCTGGAAGTCCTCGACCGTGCTCTTCGCGTCCGGCCCGAAGTCGCCGTCCACGGCGATCCTGTGGCCGAGACCGACACCGTTCAGGAAGGCCTGGACACACGAAACCGCAGGTCCGTGCGACCCCTTCTGCACACAAGGGGCGCTGGTGGAGGCCTCGGCCGTTCCGCTGAGGCCGATGACCACGGACAGCGACAACGTCAGGCCCGCAGCGACCCGTGCTATTGCGCGCGTGCTCTCAGTCGCCACGGACGCGGCTCCTTGACCGGGGCCGCCGGCCCACCGAACGGCGTGCACGCGCCGGCGCTCCGCCGCCGCAGGTTGAACGCCCGCAACTTGGACGGCCTGAGGACCTGCCCCCGGGGGCTGGTCCTCAGGCCGGCGGGAGCGGCCGTTCACGCGCCCGTGGGTGGTGGGGCCGCGTCCGGGGTGCGAGGGGAGTTGAAGGTGAAGGCGCGTGGGGAGGGGCCGTTCTGGCGCAGGTCGGCCAGTCGTTCCAGGGCCTCGTCGATGTCCGGCAGGTGTCCGGCCGGGACCCACCACAGGACCAGGTGCGCCTCGACGTTGCGTTCGAACCACTCGCGTCGGCGCCGCATCGCCTCCAGGTGCCCGCTGCGGTAGGTGAACTCCCACAGCGCCTCCTGGCTCTCCCAGACCGACATGTTGACGACGACGTCCTCGCCCGCCGGGCGCAGGGCGCTCGCGTCGTCCGTCCCGTCCGCGGTGAGCCGCCAGACGAAGCCGGGGGCGGTGTCCGCGGCAGCGTTGATCGGGGAGACCATCTCGACGAACGGCGCGATGCGCGGGTCGTCGACGGGGTGGCGGAGCGTGGCGACGTTGAACTGGGCGAGGTGGTGGGAGGTCATGGCGCCATCCCAGCACGGGCCTTCTTTCTATGTCAATCAGTATTGTTTTTAGAAGGCTCGACCACCACGCAGCACTCCCCCGGCCGGGCGTCCATCCGGGCGCGGAGGGCGCCGTCCGCGCCGAGAAGTCCCTCCAGGAGGGCGAGGTTCATGCCGCAGACCAGGGGCGGGAAACGCTCGGCGACGGAGTGGAAGGGGCAGTTGCGCATGCGGATGGCCCCCTCCTCCAGGCGGGGTTCGTACCCGCGGGCGGCCAGCAGCGCGACGGCCTCGTCGAGCCCCCCGCAGGGCGCGGCCGCTCCGCGCTCGGCCTCTCCCCTCCGCCGCGCGGCTGCGCGCAGCCCGTCGTCCAACCCGGCGCGCTCGGCGGCCTCGGCGAGCAGTTCGGCGGCTGTCCGGTAGTCGCGCGCGGGCAGCGACACCCCCAGCTCGGCGCGCGTGCGCGTGTACACCTTCGCCGGCCGCCCCGCCCCCGGCCCCGACCGCCCGGTGAGCCTGCGGCTGCCGCTCTCCAGCAGCCCGGCCTCGACCAGCTTCTCCAGGTGGTGCGCCGCCAATGTCCGCGTCACCCCGACGGCCTCCGCCGCCTCGTTGCGGCTCACCTCGCAACCCTGGGCCGACACGTACTCGTAGAGGCGGCGGCGCACGGGGTCGTGCAGGGCGGCGATCGCTTCGATGTGCTCCATGCGGCCATTCTAGGAACAATGGCCATTGGAGATAGAGGCGCTGGCCGCAGGGGCCGGCGGGCCCGGGCGAACGCACCCGGCGCGCCGACGCGGGCACAGGCGCAGGCACAGGCACAGGCACAGGCACAGGCACAGGCAGGGCAGTCGGCGACGAGGCTGCTGTCGATCAGGACGGTCCGGATGCGTCCGTCGGGTCCGGGCGTGACGTCGGCGTGCGTCAGGCCCGTGGGGGAGATGGGTCCGGTTCGTCCTCGCCGAACAGGTCGCGCAGGAAGCGCTCGGGCCGGTTCACGAAGGCGCGGGTCAGCGTGACGGGCTCGGCTTGGTCGTATCCCACCTGCTCGATGGTGCCGTCGGCTTCGAGTTGCAGGATCCGGGCGCCGGGGAGGGCGAGCAGGATCGGCGAGTGCGTCGCGATCACGAACTGGCTTCCCTGGGTGATGAGTTCGCGCATTCTGACCATCAGGGCCAGGCAGCCCTGCACGGAGAGCGCCGCCTCCGGCTCGTCGAGGACGTAGAGGCCGTTCGGCCCGAAGCGGTGGAGCGCGAGGTCCAGGAACGACTGGCCGTGGGAGCGTTCGTGCGGGGAGCGGCCGCCGTAGGCGGGCAGCAGCGGGGTCGGGCCTTCGCGGTCCAGGCGTTCGATCTCGGTGGCGACGTTGTAGAAGCTCTCCGCACGCAGGAAGTATCCGGTGCGCGGGCGCCGGTTCCAGCGCAGCACCAGGTGCTCCCCCAGGACGGACTCGCTGGAGCGGGTGGCGAAGCGGAAGGACTTCGACCCGCCCTCGGCGTTGAACCCGGCGGCCGTGGCGATCGCCTCGATCAGGGTGGACTTGCCCGAGCCGTTGTCGCCGACCAGGAACGTCGCCCCGGGCGCGAACTCGATCCGCCCCGACTCGGCGAGGCGGGCGACCACGGGCAGGTCGAACGGGTAGCCGCCGGCCTCGGGGCCCGGTTCGACCTGGACGTGACGCAGGAACCCCGGGGCGAAGACACTCATCGAACGATCGTAGGCCGGGGCACCGACACCGGCCGCCGGGCGGCGGGGTCGGCCCTCGCCGCCCGGTGCAGCGGGGGACGAGGGGCCGGGCCGCATGTGCCCCGGCTACGTCGCGGGCTCGGCCGTGGCCTTCGCCGTCGCCGCACGCCAGGTGGCGATGGTGGCGGCCGCCTTGGTCTCGAAGTCCGGGTCGCGCCAGGCGCCCGGCATGCCGATCACCGCCGGCAGCTTGAAGTCGCCGTCACGTCCTGCCCCGATCCTCGTACCCCCTGTGGGCTTGCCGTTCGCGCGCCGAACCCTGGAGGCGCGCACCGCCGCCGTACCAGCAATGACCGGGTGGAGGCGTCGGGTGGAAGCCGGACCAGTGGCTCCGTATCCGTACGGAGGCGGCCCGGCTACGGTGTTGCCCGGCCGGCGACGAACTCGTCCCGGGTGGCGATGGTGTCCGCCGGGGGCACCGTGTCGGCCGGAACGGCTCCGAAGGGCTCCCCGTTCCCGGGCGGCCGCGCCCATGGGCGAGTGGTGAACGTGTGTAGTCGCCCGTTCATGATCGCGTGGCGTGGCAGGTGGACTCCGAACTCACCGGACACGGCCTCCAGCAGCGGGCGCTCCGCGGCGGTGACCTCCTCCCCCTCGCCGAAGAACCGGTCCGGGTCCAGCGCCGGTGGCGTCCGCCCGGTACGGTGCAGTTCCCCGTCCGCGTACGTGAAGGCGTACTGCTCGACGCCGTCCTGTGCCACGGAGAGATGGAAGAAGGGCCGCCCGTGCCCGCTTCTCAGGCCGCCCCACCCGACCACCGCGCGGGTACCCTCGCCGGCTGCCGCTGCGGCCGGGGAGACGAACCGCCGCAGGTCGAAGTACGCGACGTCGTCCTCGAAGGCGAAGCTCCAACAGGGACCGGCCCGACCGACCGCCGCCAGGGCCGTGTCGACGACGTACGGGACGGCCCCCGGTCCGCGGGACGCGAAGCCGCGTGCTTCGTCGCGGGTCATGGGCCGGTTCAGCACCGTCCCGTCGCCGTCCGCGAGGCGCCCCGGCAGGTCCGCCGGTGCCACTCCCTCGACCAGGACGAAGCGGTAGGACGTGGGGATGCCGGGGGTGTCCGGGTCCGCGAGCCATGCCAGGTCGCCCGGGTCGCGGTCGGCCGAGCGGCCCGGTGCCTCGCCCGCCTGTCCGCCCCTGGGGGTGGACAGCAGCTCGCAGCCCCGCTCCGGGGTCAGCAGCGGCCCGAGCAGGGGGTCGGCCACCCATCCCAGCGGCGCCAAGTGGTCGGGTCCCGATGGCTGCCACGCCGGCAGGGCGTCCGTCAGAATCCGCCACGCCCCGTCGGTGTCGCCCCACCGCGCCAACTCCCTCGCCCGTTCGACCGCCTCCCCGAACGGTCCGGCCGCCGTGTACCGGTACGTGCCGTTGCGCACCCGCTCCAGCGTCGCAAACGCCAGCGACACCACCTCCCGCCCGGCTCCCCGAAGGTGGAACAGCAGGGCGGAGTCGTCCCTGTGCCCGCGGACCACGTGCTCGGCGGCCAGCACCGGGAGCAGTTCGGGCGCGTAACGCGGGTCGGCCGCCATGCCGTCGAAGTACACCATGTACGTGCGTCCGAGCAGGCGACGCATCTGGTCCCCCAGTGCGGCGGCCCGCGGCCTGCCGTACCCCTTCGCCTCGTCCAGCACGTGCCCGGCCCGTTCCCAGTCGCCGCGCAGCGCCTCCAGGCGGGCCCGCTCCACCCGCGTGTCCAGCTCCCGCGTCAGGTCGTTGGCGAACTCCGGTCCCCCGTCGGTGCGGCCTGCCCGCAGGCAGTGGAACTCGCGGTGCATGTCCCGCATGAAGTCGGCGAAGTTCGCGTACCGTTCGGGCGGCGCGGCCCGCCAGCTCGCCCACGTGTACACAGCCCACTCGCCGTCGTCATCCACGTCCTCGGGATCCAGCAGGACGTGGGTCATGTCGGACTCGACATCGAGCTGGAGCCCTCGCCGCCAGATGCCCGCCCCCCGCCGCTCGGCGTCCGTGGCGTCGTCGTCCAGGCGCTCCTCGAAGATGTCCGCGGGTGCGGACTCGTTGTCGTGCCAGCGCGCGTCCGCCGTCCCCGCCAGCAGGCCGATGAACCCGCCGGCGTTCCGCCATCCGTCGCTGACCTCGAGGAACTCCCGGTACGACGGGGGCATCCGACGGCCGAGGCGCTCCTCCATGGCGACGATCCGCTCCTCGGAGGCCGACGGGAACCCGAGCCAGCGAGCCCGCCGGGCCGTTTCGTCCTCCTCGCGTCGTGTCCCGCCATCGGCCAGGGAGTCCGACCACTCCCCGCTCCATCCGAGCAGGAACGGCCGCCAGTCGAGCGGTGTCGTGTGCGTCATGCGCCCGATGCTGTCAGCCGCCGCTGACACCGTTCCGTACCGTCCCTGACGGGGGCGCAGCGGCTCTCCTCGCTCCGCCCCGCCTGGGGCGGGCAGTCGGCGCGGGCCACGCCGGCCTGCTCCGGGCCGGGCGGTTCCGTGCCCTCGGGACGGTGCCGGACAGGCGGACGTGTCCGAGGGGTGCCCGAGGGGGTGCCCAGGAGAGTGGCGCGGGCGCAGCTGCCTTTCCTAGGATCCGGCTTCGGCCCGGCGCAGGGCCTTCGAGGGGTCCGCCGACGGCGGTCCGTCGGCCGGCGGCCGTGCGCCTTGGCGGCGCGCCCGCGGCGCATGTGTCGTATGGGGAGAGCAGAGCAGATGTTCCAGCAGACCGTCCGCACGGCCGCCGCCGCACGGCGGGGAGCGCGTGTGCACCGGCCCTCCGGGCGGGGCGTACGGGAGTCGGGTTCCGTGCCGCTCTCGGTCCTGCGGCCCGGGGTCGCCCTGCGCGGCCGCGGGCTCGACCCGGAGCACGTCGGGTTCCTGGCCTCGCTCGACGAAGCTCTGCCCCCCGTACTGGTGCGCCGTGCGGACCTGCGGGTCATCGACGGGATGCACCGCGTCGAGGCCGCGCGGCAGCGGGGGCGGGCGTTCATCGACGTGGAGTTCTTCGACGGCACGGCCCACGAGGCCTTCCTGCTCGCGGTCGAGGCCAATGCCCGGCACGGCCTGCCGCTCTCACCGGCCGACCGGCGCGCTGCGGTCGAGCGGATCCTCGTGACCCATCCGCAACTGTCCGACCGTGCGATCGCCAGGCTGTCGGGCCTCGGTGCCAAGGCGGTGGCGTCCGCGCGACGCCGTGCAACTGCCGCCTCGCCGCAGTTGCACACCCAGCCGGCGGCCCGGATCGGGCTCGACGGTCGCACCAGGGCCCTCGACGCCACCCAAGGGCGGCTGCGGGCGGCCGACCTGATGGCCGAGGACCCGCAGGCATCGCTGCGCACGGTCGCGCGGCTCGCGGGCATCTCACCCGGGACGGTCGCCGACGTCCGCAGGCGTCTCGGCAACGGGGAGGGGCCCGTGACGGTTCCGGCGGTGGTTCGCGGAGCGGGACGGCCTCCGGCCGCGTCGTCGGCCGGGGCCGGAGTTGCCGGTCCTCCCGATCGGTCGACCCCCGGCGCCCGGGTTCCGGCGACGACGGCCACGGCCGTGACGGTCCCCGTCACGACGCCGCCTCCGCCGCACGCCGACGGCCACGGGCGGGGAGCGGCCCTGCCGGGGCCCAGGGCGAACCTGCTCGTCGAGAGGCTCTCCCGCGATCCCTCGCTCGTCCTCAAGGAGGACGGCCGCAGGCTCCTGCGGCTGCTGCACCGGAGCGCCGCCGCCGACTGGCCGAGTCTGTTCGCTGCCGTGCCACCGCACTGCGGGGGCCAGGTCCAGCGCCTCGCGCGCCGGTACGCCGCCGAGTGGCTGGAGTTCGCCCGGCAGTTGGAGGCGCGCGAGGCGGCGGCGCAGGAGGGGACCAGGGCCTCCCGGGCTACTTGAGGCCTTCGGCGACCCGGACGAGCTCCTGGTCGGTGAGGGCGACGGGCGCACCGGTGGAGACGGTGAACGTGTAGGTGCCGTCGTACCAGCTCAGCGACCGGGGCCCGAGGTTCGGGTCGGCGCTGGTGAAGGCCGCCGGATGCCCCTTGACCGTGGTCGTGGCGGTGGGCCGGTCGGTCGGTGCGGGGTCGGCGCCGCCCCTGCTCTGGCGGATGATCAGGGAGGCCCCGGCCCTGGGTTCGGTGCCGACGTGGTAGCCCGTGGCCCAGTTCGGCCGGTCCTCGGGGAACGGGGCCAGGCCGGGGATCTGGGCGATCTGGTCCTCCGGGTAGGGGAAGTACTGGTCGGGGAGGTACGTCGGCAGGGCGAGGTCGCGGCCGTCGAAGTGGATGACGGGGCGACCGGTGACCGCGTCGATCAGCGGCTTGTCCCCGAGAGGTGCCTTCAGCCGGGCCGTGATGCGCGCGTAGCCGCCCATGGGGTCGCAGAGCCCCGGCGGGTCGGTGACCGGGACCGTGTGCCGGACCGAGACCCTCACCTTGTCCGGCAGCTCACGGACCACGAGTTCCGGCCGCGACTCGCAGCCCCAGCCGACGCTGAGGGTGAGGGTGCGTCCGTCCGCACTCGCCAGCAACTGGCCAGTGGCCGCGCCCTCGTGCACCCGCGCGCCGGGGGACCCGGTCGCCCATGTGGTCAGCGCGACCGCACCGCCTGCCACCCCCGCCGCCACGATGACCGGCCACCCGCGCCGCCCCGGGCGCGTCCCGCGACGGCTGCCCGCCTGCCCCATGATTCCTCCCGATGTCGAGGGGAATGGTTCCCCTTTCGGCCGGGAGAGTCAAAGAATTCGGGCCGACCGCGCCCCGGTCCGGATCGGGGGGATTCCCGGCGGCACGGGTGAAGAATCGATGGAGGGGCCCTGTTCACGCCCGAAAAGATCGCATTCGATCTACTTGGGTGAAAGGCGTGCCTTCGATTTCCCCATCATTCGGCCTAGGTTCCGTGCAGCGGGCCGCAAGTGGCCTCGCACCGCATTCCCGAGGAGCCCTGTGAAGCATGTAAAGCACTGGAAGAATTCCGGCCGGACGCGTCTGCTGGTGGCAACGGCCCTGCTGTCCACCGTGCCGGCCACGGTCCCGGCCCTGGCCGCCCCGGGCGGCGGCGCGCCGGACGTTCCCCGTCCGGCCCAGGCCCGCGGTACGGACCGGCCCGCGCCGGTTCCGGCCTCGGGTGAGGAGGCGCTGACGGGCAAGGTCGCCCCCGGGATCATCGAGCTGATGAGGAGACAGGAGGTCCTCGACCGGGCCGTGGAGCTGATCACCGGTGGACGGGAGGAGTTCGAGCGCGACCGGATACCGGGCTTCTCCGAGGTGGAGGTCGACCCGGCGGCCAACCGCGTCCTGCTCCACTGGAAGGGAGACCTGCCGCAGCCGGTGGCCGCCGTGATCCGCGACCTGCCGGACGGGGTGAAGGTCGAGGTGCTCCCGGCCAAGTACTCCAAGGCGGAACTGCACGCGGCCCGGGCCAGGCTCGTGCCCGACGGCACGCCCTTGGTCCTCACCGCCGACAGGCCCAGCCACATCAGCAGCATCGGCCCGTCTCTGGACGGCAGCGGCCTCGACCTCGGCTACGAGCCCGAGGACGAACGGGCCAGGGGCGCGCACTCCGCGTCCGCCCCGCTCTCGGACGAGGAACTGACGCCCCGGATCGAATCCCTCGCGTCGGCCCTGGCCGGCGTGGAGGTCCACGCCCGGCGGGAAGCCCAGGTCATCGACCTGACCCGGGGAGAGGACGGATCCCCCTGGCACGGCGGCGCCGGCGTCGAGACCCCGGGCGGCACGATCTGCTCGACCGGCTTCGGGGTGTACGGCGCCAATTCCAGGGACCTGGTCACCACCGCCTGGCACTGCGGCGAGGGAAACTACCGGACCTGGTACAGCAGGCAACCCATGGGCAACGCCTCGAAGAAGGACGGGAACGCCTCCGACGACACCATCGGAATCGCCCCGCACACGGGAAGATCGGGTGCCTACGTTTACGACGGCCCCTGGAACGAGAGCACCGGTTACGCCAAACCCGTCGCCGGATACGGTGGCAACAACGTGGGCGATTACGTCTGCCATTCCGCAGCCAACTCCGGCGTCCACTGCGGTCTCCGCGTCCAGGAGGTGGACCGGCATGTCGTGGGGCCGAACAAGGTCCTGCGCAAGTTCGCCGACAAGGTCGTCCAGACCGACCCCAACGAGATCGCCGCCGCGAACGGCGACTCGGGCGGCCCGGTGTTCGCCCTGACCGACGGCGGGAGGAAGGACCAGGCCCGAGGGACCATCACGTCCCTGGAGAACGAAATGAACTGCAACGGACGCAAGCTGTCCGACGGCGGCTACCGCCCCCCGTGGTGCTTCAAGGCGATGTGGTACGTCCCCATCTCCCAGACCCTGGCCGACATGGGCTGGACCCTCAGGACGAGCTGATCCGGCTCCGGGCCCGGACCCGGCGGGAGTGGTGACGCCGGGTGGCAGGATGTCGATGCGACGAGTCGCTTCCGCCGATCGCGCCGACCCGCTTCCCGACCCAGGATGAAGGGCAGGACCGGCCGCGTGGCCGCCGGACGGAAAGGTTCTCCGTGCGCTTCCTCGACTCCTCCTCCTTCACCGCCGAACGCCCGTGGGGCGCGCTCGACCTCGCGGAGCTGGACGACGCGACCGTGCGCCTGCACTGGACCGACCGGCCCTACCGCTGGCACGTCAACGACGGACCGGAGGTGTTCGTCGTCCTCGACGGCGCCGTCGACATGCACTACCGCGTCGACGGCACCGAGCGGGTCGAGCACCTCACACCGGGCCGGGTGTGCTGCGTGGAGCCCGGGGACGAACACGTCGCCCGCCCTGCCCCCGAGGCCCGCATCCTGGTCGTCGAGCGGCGGGGCAGCGACTGACCGTCACCGACGCCGCGTCGCGGCGACACCGCACGCGACTCCGGCACACCGGCAGGGGTGTCACACGGGAACGGGTTGCGTGCGGTCGGCGCGGGCGGGTCGGGCGGGGAGTGAGTGGGACTGCGATTCGGCCGCCCGGAGGCCGGCCTGGTCGCACAGGGCGCCGATGCGCGCGGCCGCGGTGGGGTGACCGGGCCGGTCAGGGCCGCCGCGGGGTCGTCGCAGAGGGCCAGGACGGCGGCCTCGGCCTGGCGGCCCCTCGGCCGAAGGGCGAGCGAGGGGCCGGGGCGCATGTGCCCGGCTACGTCGCGGGCCCGGCCGTCGCCGTCGCCGTCGCCGCGCGCCAGGTGGCGATGACGTCGGCCGCCTTGGTCTCGAAGTCCGGGTCGCGCCAGGCGCCCGGCATACCGATCACCGCCGGCAGCTTGAAGTCGCCGTGCTCCCGGTGGGTGACCCGCACGACGTCCCCGGAGTCGGGGCGGTCGCGGTTCTTCCCGACCTCGACGCTGGTGATGTCCGCCCAGGCGAACCGCTTGCGGGAGCCCAGCGCCCCGGTCCACCAGATCTCGCGGTCGTCGAAGTTCACACTGATGAAGGCGCCCCTCACCTGGAGGAACCCACCGATGATCAGGAGCGCGCCGAAAGCCACGACGATGACGGTCCGGAGGTCCGCCGGGACGGACGAAGCGCGGTGGAGAAGGTAGGCGCCACCGGCCAGGAAGAGCGTCGAGAAGATCCACTGACGGCGTATCTGTGCCGGGTGGAGACGGTAGGTCACGTGTTTCACCAGCGGATCTTGGCAGGTCGGACGCATCTGAGGAAGCGTCACCGTCGCCCCCCTGCCGTAGCCGAGGTCGGCCGGCCCGAGGCCGTGCTCCCGGCTACGGCTTCGCCTTGCCGGCGACGAACTCGTCCCAGGTGGCGACGGTGTCGGCCGGGGGCGCCGTGATGGCCGGGACGGCGCCGAAGTCGGAGTACTCCTCGACGACCTCGCTCCGGCCCTTGCTGCCGGTGGTGACCTGCTGCGACTTCAGCACCAGGTCGTCCTTGCCGACCCACATGTCGAGGTCCGCCGAGGTCTCGCCCCGCCTCTTGGCCAACTGGACGTAGTAGTCGCGCACCTCGTCCTTGATGGCGGGCCCGCTGTAGTGGGCCAGCTCGTCGAAGACCACCGTGCCGCGGTAGTGGTCGGCCGGCCGGCCGCCCACCTGCTCCTCGCCGACCCAGGAGGTGGACCCGGTCGAGGCGAGCGAGCCCGCGATCTCGTTGACGAACCCCGCCGCCCGTGCGCTGCCGGGGCTGCCGGCCGTCTTCTGGTCCATCCGGTACCAGCTCTTGCCCGGGACGTGGTCCGACTTCATGTAGATGCCGTCGCCGGTGGCGATGATGTGGTTGAAGCCGCTGGGGTTGTCCTCGGACTTCTCCCCCCAGGACTTGATGGCCGAGGCGTACGGCTGCTGCTGGAAGAACATCTCGGACCTGTCGGATCCGCCCCCGCCCGTCTGGACCGTCTTGTAGGAGGCCTGTTCCGCGGTCTTCCTGGCCGCGGCCATCAGCACGGTCCGGGCGTCGGTCCGGGCGTCGGCCCGCTTCGTCGCCGCCTCGTTCCCGCTCCGGGCCGCATCGCCGCCGTGGGGCTCCCCGCCGCCGTGCGACTCCCCGCCGCAGCCCGCCAGGGCCAGCGTGAGCGCCGCCCCCGCGGCCGCCGCCACGACGCCCCTCCTCATCACCCGCACAGCTCTGATTCCTCCTCGGTCGTTTCGACCTGCATGACCATGGTTGTTGCCCGGGCCGGGCCGGACCGCCGACGATCTCGAGCGTCCGCCTCCCGAAGCACCACCCGCCCGCGCCGGGCGGGCCGCTCCACCCGCGAAACGGCGGGCGACCCCGGGTTAAGGTCAGTTTGACGATAACATCCTTCGTCCCCGGACCGACAACCGCTGCCCCGGCGGCCCCGGCGCGGGCGAGCACCTCCCCCACCCCGAGCCGCCCGCCGGGCGCCGAGGCGTACCGGCCCGCCAGACCGGGCCGCGGTGGGAAGGCCTGACGGCCGACCAGACCGACGGCCGGGGAGCAGCGGCGGGGCGGTCGCGGTCGCCGAACGGCTCCGGGCGGCGGCAGCGCGCGGGGTGAGCCCTCTTGAAGGCCCCGGGCACCTGTCCCCTACGGTGTCCGTGATCACCGTGGTCGAACAGCCGGCGGGGTGTGTCAGACCGGGGGATCGATCATGTACTTCAGCCTGCTCGGCCCGCTTCTCGTCCGTATCGGTGGCCAGGAGCGGGCGGTCGGCGGCGCCAAGGTCCGCACGCTGCTCGCGGTGCTCCTGCTGGAGCCCGACCGGCCCGTGCCGTCGGACCGGCTCAGGACCGCCCTGTGGGGCGACAGCCCGCCGGCCTCCGCGAGTGCCTCGCTGCACAACATGCTGGCCCGTCTGCGCGCGCAGCTGGGCGACGAGCGCGGCGAACGCCTGCGTTCCACCCCGCTCGGCTACGTCCTGGAGGTCGCCGCGGGCGAGGTGGACGCCCGGGTCTTCGACCTCGGTGTCCGGCGGGCCCGCGAGGCGCTGCTGCGGGAGGACTGGGACGCCGTGCGGGAGGAGTCGGCGGCGGCGCTCGCCTTGTGGCGCGGCGTTCCGCTGGGCGAGTTCCCGGACCTTCCCGAGGCGCAGGTTCCGCGTCGCCAGTGGCAGGAGGCCCGGCTGGAGGCCCTGGAGTGGCGCATCGAAGCGGAGCTGCGCCTCGGTCATGTCCGGGGGCTGGTGCCCGAACTGACCGCGCTGGCGAACGAGCACCCGCTGCACGAGGCCTTCCACGCCCAGCTGATGCGCGCCCTGCACCGCCTCGGGCAGCGTTCCGAGGCCCTCGCCGTCCACCAGCGGCTGCGCCGCGCCTTGGCCGAGGAGCTCGGCATCGAGCCCGGGCTCGCCGTCCGGACGGCGCATGAGCGGGTCCTGCGCGACGAGGACGAGTACGGGGAACGCACGGGCGGGGAGGGCCGCGCGGGCGGTGCGGAACACGGCGGACGCGGCGGGGGCGGGGAGCCCGGCGCCACCGGGCGGCCCGTGAGAACCGTCCGCCCGCAGGCCCAACTCCCGGCCGCCCTGGCCGACTTCACCGGCCGCGAGGGCGACCTGCGAGCCCTGACCGAGTTCCTCACGGCCGAGCCCGCCGGCGCCCTCCCCCGGGTCGCGGTCGTCTCCGGCATGGGCGGCATCGGCAAGACCGCTCTCGCCGTCCAGGCCGCCCACGCCGTCCGGCACCACTACCCCGACGGCCAGCTCCACGCCGACCTGCGCGGCTTCGGCGCCGCCCCCGCCCGCGACCCGCACGAGCTGCTCGCCGTCCTGCTCGCCGCCCTGGACGACCTCCCCGACCACCCCGACCGCCCCGAGCAGACCTGGCAGACCTGGCAGACCGAGCACCCCGACCGCCCAGGGCAGGCCGGGCGCCGTTCGGGCCCCGGCGCCGCGGCGAGGCCGCTGCCCGAGGACACCGACGACCGGGCCGCCCTGCTGCGCACCGCCCTCGCCGAGCGCCGCGTCCTGCTGGTGCTGGACAACGCCCGCGACGCCGCCCAGGTGGAGCCCCTGCTGCCGGGCGGCTGCCGCAGCGCCGTGATCGTCACCTCGCGCAACGCCCTGCCCGACCTGCCCGCGGGCGCCCGGCTCTCCCTCGCCCCGCTCGACGTCGAGGAGCAGCGCGCCCTGCTCTCCCGGCTCTGCGGCCCCGAGCGGATCCGGCAGGACCCGGACGGTGCGCTGCGCCTGCTGGCCGCCTGCGCGGGCCTGCCCCTGGCCCTGCGCATCACCGGCGCCCGGCTCTCCTCCCGTCCGGCCTGGAGCCTGGGCACCCTGGCCGGGCGCCTGGACGACAGCCGGGGGCGGCTGCGCGCCCTGTCGGTGGGGCGGCTGGCCGTCGAGACCACCTTCGCCACCAGCTACCTCGCCATCCGCGACAGCGAGGACCCGCTGGAGCGCGAGGCCGCCCGGGCCTTCCGGCTGCTGGGCCTGTGGGCGGGCCACACGCTGGGGGTCGACGCCTCGGCCGCCCTGCTGGACCGGCCCCGGGAGCACACCGCGGACCTGCTCGAACTGCTCGCGGACGTCCACCTGGTGCAGACGCCGGAGCAGTGGCGCTACCGCTTCCACGACCTGCTCGGGGAGTTCGCCGCCCAGCGCGCCCTGGAGGAGGAGAGCGCCGGGGCCCGCGAGGAGGCCGCGCTGCGGCTGGGCGTCTGGTACGCGCTCGCGCTGGAGGCCGCCGGCACGGCCGTCGACGCGGCGGGCGCGCCGCGCCTGGCCGAGCCTCCCGCCGCACCGGTGCCCGTCTTCACCGACCCCCAGCACGCCCTGGACTGGTGCCGGCGGGAACTGCCCGTCATCAAGGAGGTGATCCGCCGTGCCGCGGACTCCTCCCGCCCCGATCTCACCTGGCGGCTCGCGATCTGGCTCATGGGGTACGCGAACACCTTCTGGTGGACGGGCGAGTGGGACACCTGCCTGAACCTCGCCCTGAGGTCCGCCGAGGAGCGCGGGGACCGCCTCGGCCAGGCGTGGACGCTGCGTCGGCTCGGCGCCTCCCACGGCATGGCCTTCCGCAACGACCAGGCGATCGAGACCACCTGGGCCGCACTCGCCGTCCTCGACGGCGGACACGATGACGACGTCTGCCGGGCCACCGTCCTGGCGAACCTGTCCATGACCCTCGGTCAGCGGGGCGAGGGCGGCCGGGCCCTGGAGTACGCCCAGGACGCCTGGACCCTCCAGCGGCGGACGGGAGCGGAGGAGGGCGCGATCAGGGTGCGGGCGGCCCTGGCCACGGCGTACCTGCGCAACGAGGACTTCGAGGCCGCCCACACCCACTTCCGCCGGGTCCTCGAAGCCTGCCGGGCCCGCGGCAACCTGACGCACGTCGCCGTGACGCTGGCCAACATCGGCGACTGCCTGGTCGGACTGGGCCGGCAGGAGGACGCCTTCGCCGCTCTCGACGAGTCGCTGGCGATCCGCCGCGGCTTGGGGGACATGAGCGGCATCGCCGACTGCCTGATCATCACCGGCCGGGCCGGCCCACGCCCACTTCGGCCGGCTCCCGCAGGCCCGTGCCTGCTTCGAGCAGGCGGCCGGGATCAGCCGGGACCACTCCATCCCCGCCCTGCTCCGGCGGAGCCTCGACGGCCTCGAACAGCTCCGGGGCGTGCGGCGCTGACCGTGCCGGTGCCGCCCGGGGGCCCGGGCGGCACTGGCAGGTACGGGCGGCACGGGCAGGTGCGGTCAGCCGGTGGGCACTCCGCCGGCCACCTGGCCGAGGCCGGTCCAGCCCCCGCGGCCGTCACCGCCGTTCCAGGCGTAGACGAGAGCGGCGTTGGACGGCGGGTCGGTGCGGATGTAGTCCGCGTTGCCGCCGCCGTCGAAGTCGGCGAACTGCACCCGGCTCTGGTCCGTGGTGAGCCCGCTGGCGGCCTGGCCGATGCCCAGCCAGCCGCCGCCGGCGTCGCCGCCGCGGTTCAGCCAGATCCGTACGGCGCCGCTGGGGTCGATGACGGCGTAGTCGGCCCTGCCGTCGCCGTCGAAGTCGGCCAGGCGCACCCGGCTCTGGTCGGTGGTCAGACCGCTCGCGACGGTCCCGAGGTCCTGCCAACTCCCCTGACCTGCGGTGAACTTGTTGAGGTAGGCGTGCACGGAGCCGTCGGGGTTGATCACCTCGTAGTCGGCCTTGCCGTCGCCGTCGAAGTCGGCCAGGCGCACCCTGGTCGGGTCGGTGGTCAGACCGGTGGCGACGACCCCGATGTCCTGCCAACTCCCCTGGCCGCCGGTGTACTTGTTCAGGTAGACGCGGACCGAGCCGTCCGGGTTGATCACCTCGTAGTCCGCCTTGCCGTCCCCGTCGAAGTCGGCCAGGCGCACCCGGGCCGGGTCGGTGGTCACACCGGTGGCGACCTGGCCGAGCGACTGCCAACCGCCTTGCCCGTCACCGCCCTTGTTCAGCCAGACGTCGACCGCGCCGTCGGCGCCGATGGTGAGGTAGTCGGCCTTGCCGTCCCCGTCGAAGTCGGCGTACCGGACGCGACCGAGGCCGCCCGACTCGCTGGCGGTGTCGGAGGCCACGGATGCCCGCGCCGCACCGTCGGAGAACGCCTGGTCCAGCCCGCCGTAGAAGGCCTGCGCGATCCGCCGGTAGCCGCTGTCGTTGGGGTGGAGGCGGTCGGACATCTCGGCGGGGCTCAGGGCGGGCGGGTCCACGTACCGGAAGGAGTTCCCGGCCTGGGCCTCGACGGCCTGCAGCTGGCGGACCCGGTCGTTGTAGACGGCCGGGGACTCCTGGAGGCCCTGGGTGGTGGGGATCACGCCCTCCATGACCACGGCGGTGCCGGGCCGGTCCGCGTAGATCCGGTCGAGGAGGGCCTTGAGGCGCTCGGGCGCGTGCGCCGGGTCGGCGCCGCGGTCGAGGTCGTTGACGCCGATGTGCAGCAGGACGACGTCCGGGTGCGCGGCGGCGAGCCACTGGTCGATGCCGGCGCGCAGGTCGTCGACCATGTCGCCGGAGTGGCCCTCGTGGGCGAGGTCGGGCAGCTGCCCGCCGGCCTGGGAGCCCACGAACCGTACCGTGTAACGGGATTGGCCGGCGACGAGGCTCCACAGCGGGGCCCGGTAGGACGAGCCGGTGGCGCTGCCGGCGCCCGCGGTGATCGAGTCGCCGAGCGGCATCACGCGCAGCGAGGGTACGGCGGTAGTGGTGGTAGTGGTGGTGGCCGGCGTGGCGGCGTGGGCGGCCGGTGCGGCGGCCGCGGCGAGCAGGGTGCTCAGGCCGAGGGCCAGGATGCGTTTCAAGGTCTCCCCCATGACGTGCGGTCGTTCGGTTGCGGAGGGGGCTCCGGTTGACGGACCGGAGCCCCCTCGGGCGCCGGCGACGGGTGGCCGGCGCCGGTCACGGGCGTCAGGCGCCGGTGGCGACCTGCCCGAGGTTGGTCCAGTTGCTGCCGCCGTCGTAGCGGTAGACGTTGACCGAGTTGTTCGGGTTGGTGGTGATGTAGTCGGCCCGGTTGTCGCCGGTGAAGTCGGCGAGGACGACGGCGTTCTGGTTGGTGGTGACGCCGGTGGCGATCTGCCCCATGGCGGACCACTGGCCGTGGCCGTCGACGTTGCGGTACGCGGTGAGCGAGCCGTTGCCGTTGATGACGGTGTAGTCGGCCTTGCCGTCGCCGTCGAGGTCGGCGAAGCGGACCCTGCTCTGGTCGGTGGTCAGGCCGGTGGCGGAGATGCCGATGTTCTGCCAGCCGCCGCCGGTGTCGCCGCCGCGGTTGAGGTAGGTGGTGACCGAGCCGTCCGGGTTGATGACGTTGTAGTCCGCCCGGCCGTCGCCGTCGATGTCCGCGAAGCGCACCCGGCTGAGGTCGGTGGTCACGCCGGTGGCGACGGTGCCCATGTCCTGCCAGCCGCCGCCGGTGTCGCCGCCGCGGTTGAGGTAGACGTGCACCGAGCCGTCCGGGTTGACGGCGATGTAGTCGGGCAGCCCGTCGCCGTCGAAGTCGGCGAAGCGCACGCGGTTGGGGTCGGCGGTGATGCCGGCGGCGACCTGGACGGGGGAACCCCAGTCGCCGCGGCCGTCGCCGCCGTTGTTCTGCCAGACCGTGACGGCGCCGGTGGCGCCGATGGTGATGTAGTCGTCCTTGCCCCGGCCCCAGAAGTCCGCCCACTTCACGCGGCCGTTGCCGGCCTCGGTGCCCTTGTGGTGGTCCCAGTGCGTCCTGATCATGCGCCACTGGGCGTCATCGTCCTGGAAGCCGGTCCTGCAGACGGGGTTGCCCTGAGCGACCTTCAGGTAGCAGCCCTTGGGGCTGGCGACGCTCGTCCAGCGGCCGTCCACCCCCAGCTCCATCCAGGCGAGCCCGTAGTCGTGGCTGCCGCAGCCCACGGTCAGGACGTTGGAGCCGTCCGTCGCCAGGCAGGAACCGCCGTAGTACATGGAGCCGTCGACGATCTGGTTCTGGTACCCGGTGACGAAGTACTGGTTGTCGTTGCTGCCGCAGGGCTGGAGTGCGACGGGCCACGCACCGATGTCGGTGGTTCCCACCAGGCACAGCCCCGTCGCCTTGTTCTGGATCTGGAACGCCAAGGGATGCACGTCGGCCGACGCCTGGCCGGCGGAGAACGACAGGCCGGCCACCAGCACGGCGACGACGGTCAGGCCGGCTCTGATCCGGCGGAATCGGGGAACTCTGATCTTCACGTGTCCTGCCTCTGGCGTTGGGTGCGCGCGACCGGCCCGGCTTCGCTGCCGGACCGGTCACGCGGTGACGCCACGAGGCTGGCAGGGTGCTCCAACAGCGACCCAACAATCAACCAACCGTGCACCGTTGCGGAACGGACCACCTCCGCACCCGACAGCTCCGACTCTTCTCGGCGGGCCGGGCGGCCTTTCGCGAGGCGGACATGACAGCTAGCGTACGTACGAGCTGCCCGGTCCATGACGGTCCGTCACCGGATTCCGCCGTGGACTCGCGCGGTACGGACGGGACGCCGCGCCCGCACGCACGCCCGCCCGCACGTCGAAGACGTCCGTCGCACACCCTGGAGAGCCCGTGGATCCCCGCCCCGCTTCCCGCCGGCAGCGCCTGCGCGTTCCCGGCGCCGCCTGCGTCGCACTGCTGTGCTCCGTCGCCCTCGGCGCCGCGACACCGGCGCAGGCCTTCAGCGGGGGCAACCACGAGAGGATCACCCGGGCCGCCCTGGGGGCCGCGGGCTGGCACCCGGCCTCGCTGACGGCGATGGCGGACGGGAACTCGGGCGCCATCGTCGCCAACGACCACGGCGAGTACTTCGGCATCGGCAAGCTGCACTGCGACAACGCCGACTACCTCGACCCCCGGTACGACAGCCGCTACCCCCGCACCCGCGGGCAGGCCGACGCCGAGATCATCGACTGCGTCGACGGTTCCGTCCACAACTTCAAGCGGGCCGCCGCCGCCGCGGACCGGCTGGTCGACGCGAACGGGCACGTCGTCGCCGCCCAGACCGCCATCTCCCCGGCCTGCGACTGGAACGACCGGCCGGGACGGGCGAAGTGCGAGGTGCTGGAGGACCTGGGCCGCGGCTGGCACCAGATCGAGGACTTCTACGCCCACAGCAACTGGGTCGACCAGGCCGGCCCGGGAGCCGTCGGCGTCAAGAACCCCCCGGGCCTGGGCAGGACCGACCTGCCCGCGTTCTTCTCCATCGCCCGCTACAGCTCCATGAGCAGGCCCGACTGGGCCAAGGACGCCACCGCCCACATCCCGCACGACCTGGCGACCGGCTGCTACCCGGACCGCGACCACAGCGGAACGGTGTCCGACTGCGCGAACCGCGTCACCCACGACGGAGTGCTGAACAAGGACACCAAGGACACCCCGCGCTCGGCCGTCGGCCACAACTTCGACCGCGCCTACGACCTCGCCGTCAAGGACATCACCCGTCAGTGGAACGACTTCAAGGACGAGCTCCGGCGCAGGTACCCGACCAACGGCCGTGCGCAGGCGATGATCTGCGCCATCACCCATGACCACCCGGACAAGACCTGCTGAGCGGAACGGAACGGAGACGTCATGCGAAGGTTCCTGACCAGGCTGTTCGTCGCGGCGGCGGCCGCCACTCTGACCGTGGTGCTGCCCGGTGCGGGCGCGGCGGCGCCGGCCCGCACCGGGCCCGCCTCGGACGCGGTCGCGGCGGTCAACCACACGGTGACCTTCGTGAACCACTCGTCGCAGCGGCTGTGGATCGGAAGCGGCGTCAACGCCGACGGGTCGAAGCAGTTCAGCCGGCTGCCGGTCCTGGCTCCCGGGCAGTCGGCGACGGTGACGATCCCCGAGACCACCGCCCCGTTCCACTGGCGGGGGAAGTTCTTCGCCCGCCAGGACTGCGGCGGGGCCTCCGGCAACGGCTTCCACTGCCGGGTGGGCGACTGCGGCCCGTTCGCCGACCACTGCACGACGGGCGAACAGCCCGCCAGCCTCGCCGAGTTCAACTTCGACGCCAAGGACGGCGCCGCCCCCTGGTACGACGTGAGCTACGTGAACGCGTTCTCGCTGCCGGTCACGATCACCCCGGTGAACGCCTCGATCCCGGCGGGCGGGGGCTGCGACACCAGGGGCTGCGCGAAGGACCTGCTGCCCTCCTGCCCGCCCGCCGACCTGACGCGCGGGCCGGACGGCAAGCCGCTGCTGTGCACCAACCCCAGCCGCGACACCCAGAGCGACTACAGCCGCGCGCTCAGCGCGAAGTGCCCCAAGGCCTACACGTGGTCCAAGCAGGACCAGGTCCCGGGCAACAAGGTGATGCAGCAGTGCAGCCGTTGCAGCGGCTTCACCGTCACCTTCGGGCCCTCCGCGTGAGCGCCCCGGCCGCGTGAGCGCCCCGGCCGCGTGAGCGCCCCGGCCGGATGAGAGCCCCGGCACGACCGCCTGATCGAAGGAGAGGAACGCCTTGCCACGTCGAACACGTCTGTTCGCCGCCCTGCTCGCCGTGCTGACCTGTCTCACGGTCGGCACCACGGGCGACGCGTCCGCCGCCCCGGCGAAGAAGAAGGGCGTGAGCGCCTGGAACTTCACCGACGTCACCAAGGCCATGGCCGACGCCAGGGTGGGCTGGTTCTACACCTGGGCCTCGGACCGGCAGCAGATCAGGCCGCCGGCCGGCGTCGAGTTCGTCCCCATGATCTGGGGCGCGGGCTCGGTGACCGACGCGCAGCTCGCGACGGCCCGGAAGGAGGGCACGACCCTGCTCGGGTTCAACGAGCCCGACCTGCGGGGCCAGGCCTCCATGAGCGTCTCCCAGGCCCTCGACCTGTGGCCCCGGCTCCAGTCGACCGGGATGCGCCTGGGGGCGCCCGCGGTGGCGGGCGGCGGCGACGTCGCGGGCGGCTGGCTCGACCAGTTCATGAAGGGCGCCGCCGCCCGCCACCACAAGGTCGACTTCATCCCCCTGCACTGGTACGGCTCGGACTTCCGCGCCGATGCCGCGACCGGTCAGCTGCGCAGCTACCTCCAGGCCGTCCACGACCGCTACAAGAAGCCGATCTGGCTCACCGAGTACGCCCTGATCGACTTCTCCGGCGGCACCCCGCGATACCCGACGCCGGAGCAGCAGGCCGCGTTCGTGACGAAGTCGACCGCCATGCTCCAAGGGCTCCCCTTCGTCGAACGCTACGCGTGGTTCACCCTCTCCGCGGACCGCGGCGGCACCGGTCTCTACCACCGGGCGACGCCCAACCGGATGGGCGAGGCCTACCGCGCGGCCGGCTGAGCACACCGCCCGGCGCCCGTCAGCGGGTGCCGGGCGGTGCCGGGTGGCTCGCGCGGGTGAGGGCCTGCCGACGCAGGCCGCGGAGTGGGTCGAGCGTGGTCACCGGCGGCTCCGGCCGAGCGGCGCAGATCGCGAAGTTGCTTGAGGGGGCGGAAATCTGATGGTCAGTCCGATGGTGATCCCGCGCATGCCGATTCCCTCCCGCCCGCCGGACGGGGGGCCTTCGATGGACGGAAGGGGTCCACCGGATGACCTGTCCGTGCCACTCTGTCTGGTGACGGCGGCGAGGGCACGGGGGAGGCTTGGTGGCTGCCAAGGGTGACAGCGAGGGCACCGGGGCGCGGGCGGCCGTGTTCGTGGGCCCCCATCAGTTGCTGCGGCCGTTGGGCGAGGGCGGGATGGGGGTGGTGTACCTCGCCCGCTCGCCCGGGCTGAGGCTGCTCGCGGTGAAGGTCATCCGGCCCGAGTACGCCGAGGACCCGCAGTTCCAGCGCCGGTTCCAGCAGGAGGTGGAGGCCGCCCGGCGGGTGACGGGGTTCCACACGCCGCCCGTGGTGGACGCCCAGCCGCGCGGTCCGCGGCCGTGGATGGCCACGGCGTACCTGCCGGCGCCGTCGCTGGGCGAGGTGGTGCGGCGGTTCGGTCCGCTGGGCGAGGCGGGTGCGCGGGCGCTGGGGGCGGCGCTGGCGGAGGCGCTGGCCGCGATCCACGCGGCGGGGGTGGTGCACCGTGACCTCAAGCCGGGCAATGTGCTGATCGCGCGGGACGGTCCGCGCGTCATCGACTTCGGGATCAGCCGGGCCTTCGACGCGGTCCACCTGACCCGGACCGGCATGGTGTGCGGCACCCCCGGCTACATCGCCCCCGAGCGCGTCGTCTCCGCGTCCGTCACCTTCGCCTCCTCGGACGTGTTCTCGCTCGGCTGCCTGCTGGTGTACGCGCTCACCGGCCGCACCCCCTTCGGCGCCGGTGAGCCCGCGCAGATCAACCGGCGGGTGGTGTACGAGTGGCCGGACCTGTCCGGGGTGCCCGCCGCGCTGGGCCCGCTGGTGGCCGCGTGCCTGGACAAGGACCCGGGTCGGCGGCCCACGGCGGCGGCCGTGCTGGCCGCGCTGGCCCCGGCCGATCCGGCGGCGCTGCTGAGTCCGGGGTTGCTGGCCGACTTCGAGGCCCGGGAGCGGCAGGCCGGGATCGACCTGGCGGCGCCGCCCGCGGATCCGCCCGCGCGGGCGGTGCGGGCGTGGCGGTCGCTGAGCCGGCGCGGGCTGTTGGGCCTCGGTGCCGGGCTCGGCGCGGGCGCGGCGGCGGCCGTGGGCGTGCCGCTGCTGCTCACCCGCCGGGCCCGGGCGGCGGCCGGGGCGGCGATGGTCGGTGACCCCGTGGACGCGTGGGGAGCCGACGCGGGCGGCGCGGGCAGTGCCGGGGCCTCGCCCGGTGCGCCGGCCCCGCTGTGGAGCCGGCCGTTCAGCGGCGTGACGGTCCTCCACCAGCTGTCCCTCGTCGGCTCGACGCCGGTGTGGTGGACCGAGGGCACGGGCGCGACCGGTGTGGACCCCTCGACGGGGCGTACGGCATGGTCCCAGCAGGAGGTCCAGTTCTTCCAGGCGCAGGGCGGGCTGCTCTACGGGACGTCCCCGGACTTCGCGAGCCTGGTGTGGCTGGACGCCTCGGCGCAGACCCACCGGATCCCGCTCGCCGTGCCCGCCGACCAGCACATGTACGCCGCGATGACCCTGCGGGTCTTCGGCGCGGACGACCGGACCGTGGTGACGGCCCGGCAGACCTCCGCCACCGGCGGCGGGCTCCTCGCCGGGACCGACGCGGGCAGCGGCGAGGTGCTGTGGCAGCACGACGTCGCCGAGAACCTGGCGGTGTCGATGGCCCGCCACTCGGAGTCCCTGTACAGCGGTTCCGGCAGCGCGATGGGCCTGGTCGCCGACGGCAGGTGCTACTACCGGGACGGTGACGTCCTGCACGCGCTGGACCTGCGCACCGGCGAGTCCCGCTGGCAGGCCGCCGGCCTCGCACCCGCGGGCGCGGGGGTGCCCGCGCGGCTGCTGCGCGCCGGCGACCTGCTGGTGGTCGTCGCCAACCGGACGGTGGTGGCCGTGGAGGCGGCGACCGGGCGGCAGCGCTGGACGGCTCCCCCGGTCCCGCAGGCGGTCTTCGGCTGTGCGCTCGGCGGCGACCGGCTGTTGCTGTCCGGGGCCCAGGGCACGGCCTACTGCCTGGACGTCACGACCGGCCGGGGGCTGTGGCACTGCACCGTGGCGGCCGTGACCCTTCCGAGTGCGAGCGGGGACTTCCGGGCTCCGAGCGCGGGTGACGGCTTCTTCGCCGTCCCGCTGCAGGGCGGGCCGTACGGGACGGCCGTCCTGGACGCCGCCCGCGGTACGGTCCGCTGGGTGGCCCGGCCGCCCTCCGACGAGGGCCTGTGGACCACCGCGGCCGACGGCCCGACGCTCTACTGCGCCTCGTCCACCACGCTGCGCGCCTTCCGAGCCGGTGCCGGATGAGCGCGCGCAGCATCGGCCCGTACCGCGTCCTGCGCAGACTCGGCGCGGGCGGCATGGGCGCCGTCTACCTGGCCGCCACCGGCAGCGGGCGCCCGGTCGCGGTGAAGACCGTGCAGGAGCAGTACGCGGCCGATCCGGAGTTCCGGCGCAGGTTCGCCCAGGAGGTGGCCGCGGCCAGATCGGTCAACGGGGCCTACACCGTGGCGGTCGTGGACGCCGACACGGAGGCGGAACTCCCCTGGCTGGCAACCGAGTTCGTCGCCGGACCGTCGCTGTACGAGGCGGTGGCGCGGCACGGCGCGCTCGCCCGGCCCGCGCTCCACGTCCTGGGGGCGGGCCTGGTGGAGGCGCTCGCGGCCGTCCACCGCGCCCGGATCATCCACCGGGACCTGAAACCCTCCAACATCCTGGTCGCCCGGGACGGCCCGAGGGTCATCGACTTCGGGATCAGCAAGCCGACGGCCGACGCGCTGCCCACCGCGAGCGGCCAGATCATCGGCACACCCGGGTTCATGTCCCCCGAACACGCGGCGGGCCGCACCCTCACCCCCGCCAGCGACCTGTTCTCGCTGGGCGCCGTACTGGCCTTCGCCGCGACCGGCCGCGCGCCCTTCGGCGAGGGGCCGCCCGCGGTGCTGGTCTACCGGGCCTCCGAGGAACCCCCCGACCTGGACGGGGCGCCGCCGGAGCTGACCGGACTGCTGGTGCGCTGTCTGGACCGGGACCCGGCCCGGCGGCCCGCACCGGCCGAGCTCGCCGAGGCCTTCCGGTACGGCCCGGCGGTCGGCACCGACTGGATGGGCGGGGCGGAGCGGACCGTACGCGGGCGTGAGCGTGAACTGGCCCGGGTGCTGAGCGATCCGAACGGCACCCGGCGCCGGCTGCTCGTCCTCGGCGGCGCGCTGCTCGCCACGGCCGCCGCGGGCGGGGCCACCCGGCTGCTGTGGCCGGGAAACGCGGGGGCGCCCCCGAAGGCCTGGTCGGCGCCCCTCCCCCGGGCCGGGATGGCGCCGGTGGCCTGCGGCCCGGCGGCGGTGGTGTGCGCGGACCGCACGGGGGCGGTCGGCTACGCCCGCTCCGACGGACGGGTGCTGTGGACCAGCACCTCGGAGGCGGGGGCGTCCCCGGTCGGCGACGGCGGGCGGGTGTGGTCGGTGGACCAGGACGGCTCGGTGCGGGCGCGCGACGCGCGCAGCGGCGCCGACCTGTGGCGCTCGTCCGACCCGGTCCCCGGTGCGCAGGCCCTCGCCCTGCCGCTGCCGGGCCTGCTGCTGGTCACCGGGGCGGACGGAGCCCTGCACGGCTACGACGCGGCCGCGGGGCGCAGGCTGTGGAGCGGTGCCGCGCTGGGCACCTCCTTCCGCGTCCAGGGCATGGACGCGGCGGGCCTGCTGGTCGTCACGGTCCTCGGCGATCCGGCCCTGCTCGCCGACGGCACCTTCCGCTTCCTGGCACTCGACCGCGCGAGCGGGCGCCAACGCTGGTCGCTGGACGCCCAGGAGCTGTACGCGCCGCCGAGCGGCACCAACCTGTACGCCCTGGATCCGGACCGCGCCCTGACCGCCGTGGACGGCGGGCGCGGAACCGCCCAGTGGAGCCGGCCCAGCGGCCTGCCGCCGGCCTCGGCGACCATGTCCGCCGGTTCCTACCTGGGTTCGCTCGCGCTCCGTGGAGCGGTGCTCACCTGCCTGCCCGTCTCCGGGACGACGGCCACCGACGGGCAGATCCCGACGGCGGCCTTCGACACCACGGGCGCCCGGCTGTGGAGCGGCACCCACACCGGCGCCATCACCGGGTGCGCGGACGTCGCGGCCCTGGTCGCGACCGGCGGCCCGCACGGCGTGTCCGGCACCGACCCGCGCACCGGGGCCACCGCGTGGACCTGGCCGTCGGCGCAGGGCGCCGCCACCGTCCGGGGCTCCTGGGGGAACTCGGTCCTCGTCACCGCGCCCACGGACACGGGCGGGATCGCCCTCCAGTCGCTGGCCGGCGCCGACGGCAGCCCGCAGTGGCACCAGACCTTCGCCCGCCAGCCCGGCGACCCGCAGGTCCTGGTCCAGGACGCGGCCCTGCTGGTCGGCTACGGGCCCACCCTGACCGCCTACCACCTGTCAGCCGGCGGCTGACAGCCTTCGAAGGGTTCCGTACGAGATGGCCGAGATCGAGGACACCCCTCCGGCGACCCAGCCGCTGCCCACCCTCCCGCGCACGAGCCCCCTGCCGGCCCAGGCCGTTCCCGCCACCCTCCCCGACCCGGCGGACCTGCGCCCGGGCGGGCCCGCCCGGCGGTGGACCTGGCTGCTCGGGGGCATCACGGCCGGCGCGGGCGCCGCCGCGCTCGTCCTGGGTCTGGTGGCCAACCTCGTCACGCCGACCGCGACCGCCTCGTCCGCGGCGAACTCTTCCGCCGCAGTCGCGTCCTCCGGCCCGGCGTCCCCGTCCGCGGCGCTCTACACCGCCTCAGCGGCCGGCTGCTCGCTGGTGCACCCCGAGACGGTCGCCCGCTATGCCAAGGGCGCCCCCTGTACCGAGCAGAAGCCGATCGGGGGCATACCGGTGACGGGCGGGAGCTGGACCAGCCAGGACTCGGGCCTGACCATGCTGCAGGTCCTGGTCACGCTGTCCCCGAGCACCGACAGCATCTACCAGGAAACGTTGAGCAGCGCCCGGACGGCGGCGGCCACCAGCGCCGGCACCATGAAGATCACCGACGACCGGTCGGTCCCCGGCATCGGGGAGAAGGCGACCCTGCTCTACACCGTTGCGTGGGGTTACGGCCGCATCGAACTCGTGGTGCTCCAGCGCAACGCGCTCATCACCGTCAACTACCAGGCGGCCACCCGCTCCGGCTACACCTTGAAGGACGTCCCGCCCTCGGAGGCCGAGGCCGCCGCCACCGCCGCCGCGCGGGACGCCCTGGGCACCCTCACCGCGTGAGAACCACGGCGCCCCCGACTACACGGTGCGATCCGCAGCCGCAGTTCGTACTCCTCGGCTCCGGCGGCACCCGCCTGCTCGCCTGCTCGCCGTCGTCGAGGACAGCGTCGCAGGTCAGGAGCCTGCGGCAGGCGGCCGGGTGGTCAGATCTGGCGGTCCGGGTCGGAGAAGGTCAGGCCGCCGACCGCGAGCGGACGCCGGGCCGGGGCGGGCACTGCGGCGGTCTCGCCGGGCGGCTGCCGGAAGTCGGCGCCCTGCTCGAGCGGCGGCCGGCGCGCGCCGGACTGGGTGGGCAGGGGCGTGTCGGCGGCGGTCGCGGAGAAGGTGGGCATTACGAGAGGACTGTGGTCTGTCATGATCGACAGTGTCGCAGCACGGACCGGGTCGCGTCGCCACCCTCCCGGAACCGGTGGGGCCGGAGCGGGGGTCGCACAGCCCTCGCGGGTGTCCCTGGGCGGTACGGGCGATGCGGCGGTGTGGGCGGTGCGGGCGGAAATTGCGTTGCCCGGACCCCTGGCCCCCGTGGCACCCTGACCCGGTGTCCAACGCGCTCTACCCCGCAGGCCTGACCTGGGACGAGGTCGACCCCGCCGCCCACCCCTTCGACCCCGCTTCGGCCGCGCAGGTGGTCCGCTCCCTCGGCCCGGCGCGGCGGGTGCCCTCCCGACCGGACCCCGCCGTCGATCCGATCGGAGTCAACTGGGCGCGGGAGGCGGCCAGGCCCTGGACCGATGCCATGACCCACGTGCTGATCGAGCACTACGGCCGGTGGGCGGCGGGGTGGCGCTGGTCGGTCGGCGAGGCGGACGTCGACGGCGGGCCGGTCGGGAACTGGTGCTGCGGGTCGCACTCGATCACCACCGCGGAGCAGACCCTCGACCGGGTCGTGGCCTCGCTGTGCGAGTGGCGCGACTGGCTGGAGCACCTCGCGCGGTGGTTCGAGGCCTACCCCCTGGACCCGGAGACCCTGGTGGCGGACCGGATCCTGTGGGAGCGCGCCGCCCGCAACCTGATCCTGCAGGTCGCCGACCGGACCGGCGCCGAGAGCGGCTGGTACGGGCACTGCCGGCAGGTCCTGGGCTGGTTCCTCACCTACTGGGGCGTCGCCCCCGAGGCGGCCGAACGGCTGGTGCGACAGGCGGTCGGCGGCCGGTTCAAGAGCTGGACCGCGCCGGACACCGTCCTGGCGGAGGAGGTCGCCGAACGGCTCGTCGGCCCGCTGCGCCCGCAGGACACCCACTGGTCGCCGGCCCCGGGCGGGCTCCCGGACCACCTGGAGCGCTGGCTCGCGGTACGCGAGAGCATGCCGTGGCCGGACGGCGAGGCCGGCACGGACGGCGCGGACCACGAGCCGACGGCCGCCGCCCGCGACAGCGCGGCGGAGGACTTCCGCTCCTTCGACGCCGCCGTGGACCCCGCCCGCGCCGCCGGCCTGCTCACCGCACTGGAGCTGGTGCGGGCCGACGCGGCGCGAGGTGCCATGCTCGACTTCGAGCTGCTGCGCAGCTGGCAGCAGCACGTCCTGGGCACACCCGAGCCGCCACCGCTGCGCACCCGCCCCGCCTTCGCCAAGGGCGGCGAGGAGCGCTACGGGATCGGCCCCGACACCGGCACCCGCCTCGACGCCTGTCTCGCGCAGGCCACCGACAGCCGGCCCTCGCTGGCCGCCAGGGCGGCCCGGGCCCACCTGGACGTCTGTTTCTTCCACCCGTTCGACGACGGCAACGCCCGCGCCGCCCTGCTCACCCTGCTGTTCGTACTGGCCCGCGAAGGCCGCACCCTCGACTCGGTGATACTCGTCCGCCGGTTCGGCCACCGGGCCGACGACCCGCAGGACGCGCTGAGCCTGTGCCGTTCCGTCGAGCTCGATCTCAGGCGCTGCGCCGCCGCCCGGTAGGAGACTGGAGCGACCCACGCCCCGACACCCCGAACCGGTCCGCCATCACCCGGGACGGGTCCCGGACGGGCGGGCTCACCGGATCGGCCGGCCGGGGTTGTCCAGCCAGGCGCGCCAGCCGTCGGGGGTGACGGTCAGCCCGAGGCGCGCGATGCCGGGCTCGCCCTCCTCGTGCCACCAGGCGAGGGCCCGCTCGAAGTCCTCCCACAGGCGGCGGCCGCCGTACTGGCGGACCGGGTGCACGTCCTCGCCGTCGCGGAAGGTCGCCGCAGCCCAGGCCGGGGTGGTGAGGGAGTAGAGCCACAGGGTGCGGGCGCCGTCGTCGTGCGGCTGGATCGCGTGGACGACGTCGCGCAGGCGCAGGCCGGCGGCGAGCGGGAACGGGTCGAACGTGCCGTGCGGCGGCAGGACGGCGGTGGTGGTGGACTCGGCGACGCTCCCGCCACCGGGCGGGTGCTGCGGCCGGCGCAGGCGCTGGGAGCGCATCTTCATGAACTCCACCGGCTGGAGGAACGGGCCGCTCGCGGCGCCGTCGCCGGTCACGGTGAGGCGGACCAGGGCGTCGGCGTTGGAGTAGTGGGTGCCGAACGGCGCCAGGATCAGCCCGCCCGGCTTCGTCTGCTCGATCCAGGCCCGCGGAACCTCGCGCAGCCCGTAGGTCGCGATGATCCGGTCGTACGGGGCGCCGGGCGGGTGGCCGGATTCGCCGTCCGCACGGACGACGGTCGGCCGGTAGCCGGCGCTCGTGAGCGCGGTACGGGCCCGGGCGGAGATCCCGGGGTCGATCTCGACCGTGGTCACATTCGCGTCGCCGAGCCGGTGCGCGAGCAGGGCGGCGTTCCAGCCGGTGCCGGTGCCCTGCTCCAGCACCCGCATCCCCGGCTCCACCTGGAGGTCGTCCAGCATGGAGGCGACCAGGGAGGGCATCGAGGCGGAGCTGGTGGGTACGGTGCCGGGCTCGGCGCCCCGGTGTTCTCCGTCGTCCCACTGCGTGACGATGGGGATGTCCGCGGCGGCCGCCGCCAACCAGCCCGCCTCGTCGGTGGTCCGGTCGACGGGCCAGCTCTTCCCGGTGGCCATGTCGTGGGCCCAGACCAGGTCCGGTAGGAACAGTGAGCGCGGGACGGCGTCGAAGGCCGACGTCCACGCGTCGGCGACGGGGAAGGACCGCCCCGGCGGGCGGTCCTCCTGCCCAGGTGCGAGCGTCACTTGCGGTGGCCCCCGTCCCCGGGCGGGGGGCCGCCGTCCGGGGACGGCGGGTCGGACGGCGGCGTCCACGGGGTGCCCGGATGCCCGTCCCCCTCGCCGCCACCGCCACCCGCACCTGCGCCGCCGTGGCCTCCGTCGTGGTCCATGCCGACCTCCCTTGTCGCCGCTGTGATGGTGCCTCCCGGTGCCGGGAGGAGTAGCGGGCCTGCCCGGCCCGCGCGAGCCACGCCGGGCCGCGAACGCGCACATCCGCGCAGTGCGGTGCGCACCGGACGGCAGACCATGGCGGTACTCCGCTCCCTCGCGGGCGGTGACGGCTGCGCCCACCCGACGGGGGGTCAGGCGGGCGCAGCGGCCCCGGCGCGCCCGCCGGGAACCGGGTGTCCGGTCCGTCACGGCGGGCGACGGTTCGACGGTAGGGGGTAAGCGGCCGGGCCCTCAACGAGGTTGCGCCGTCTTGCGCGAAGTCACCCGAGAGTGGCTATCGCCGCCGTGATCAGCTGACGGGCCCCGGTTCCGTGGACGGCCATGGCGGCCAGATCCGCGAAGGTCCGAACGTAGTCCGCGATCTCGCGCGGCTGGGTGATCCGTAAGTAGCCGGAGGTCAGTTCGACGGCTACCTCGTCCTCGTCGAACATGTAGAAGTCCTCGACCGGCAGGTGCGGGCGGTCGGGCCCGGTGGGGATGACGCCGACGCTGACGAACGGGCTGGAGGAGACGGCGAGCAGGTGGCCGAGCTGGGCTGCCATCGTCTCCGGGTCGCACACGGCGGCGCGCAGCACCCATTCCTCGATGAGCAGGCCGAAGCGGTGCCGGCCGGAGAACAGCATCCGCTGGCGCTCCAGGCGGGCCTCCACGGCGTCGGCGACGTCGTCGACCTCGACGCGGGCGCGCTGGATCGAGCGCAGGACGGCGGTGGTGTACTCGGGTGTCTGCACCATGCCGGGCAGGACACGGCTGGCGTAGACGCGGAAGTGGCCGGTGCGCCGGTAGAGGGCAGCGACGGACTCCTGGGCGGCGCGCAGCCCGCTGCGCTCCATCCGGCGCCACTCGGTGTACATGGAGTCGACCGTGCGGGCTGCGGCGATGAGATCGGGGACCTGGTCGGCGGAGTCGCACGCGGTGCACCAGGCGCGCAGGTCGGCCTCGGACGGCGCCGACTTTCCGCTGAGGATCCGGGAGGTCTTGGAGGGGTGCCAACCGCACCGGGCGGACAACTCCTTGCCGTCGATCCCGGCGTCCAGCATCAGCTCGCGCAGCCGGACGGCGAGCGCGGCGCGGGCGGCCTGGGCACTGGATGAGGGCGAGGCGGGCATGGGCTGTCTGCTCGGCGTGGGCGGGCTCAGACGGTGTACCGCTCGTGCGGGACGGCCCGTTCCCACACCGCTTCGAACGCGGTGGCGCAGAGCTTCGCGACGGCGGGGTCCTCGGTGTCGGAGGTGCGCGGGTCGGCCCAGTCGCCGTCACCGGTGAAGTGGTTGAACCGCACGACGCGGTCGTCGAACAGCCAGAAGTCGGCGCCGGGCAACGCCAGGTCGCACGCGTCGCGGCGCGGCAGCCAGCGGACGTCCTCGCCGGCCGCGGTGTTGACCGGCGTCATGGCGTGCAGGTACCGCGTGTAGAGGGTGACCGGCTCGGACACGATCCGGGCCCGGCGGACAGCCACACCCCGTTCGGTCGCCTCGCGCAGCATGGCCGTCCAGTCCCGCCAGTACTCCGACTCCGGGTCGAGGTCGGACTCGCCGGTCAGTCGGAACCGTTCGACGGCCTCTGCCTCGTCCGGGACACCGTAGCTGTCGCGCATCTCCAGGTGGACCGCCGAGTACCGGGCGGCGGCCAGCAGGTCAGAGAAGCTCATCACGCTCTGCGTCATCGCGGGTCTTCCGCAGAATCGGGATCGCCGACCTCGGCGTTCAGTGCGTCGTCCGCCTTCAACCCCTGAATCACCAGCTCCTGCTTGTCGTTGTCCAGCAGCACCATGGGCGACCCTTCCTTCCCCGTCTCAGGGTCGATCCCCACGAAATCTAGCCCCACGACACCCTCCAGCACCACGCCGGTTGCGGTCACTTGCGCGTCACCGTTCCGCAGTGCTGACGATCCGTCAAGGGCGTGCGGGCGCAGCCGGGCGGCTCGCGTCCGCGCTGGCCGTACGGCGTGCCCCGGCTCGTGCAGCGAGGGGTGCGACTGCCGGGCGCAGCCTGGTCCGCCGGTTCGGCCACCGGGCCGACGACCCGCAGGACGCGCTGAGCCTGTGCCGTTCCGTCGAGCTCGATCTCAGGCGCTGCGCCGCCGCCCGGGGGCGGCGGGCGCGGCGTCAGGAGGTCATGGACAATGCCGCAGGGTCAGGTGGTACACGGTTTTGACCGTGCCGTCCGTCGAGTCCATCTCCAGGAAGCTGGTGTCGCCCGGGCTCGAAGTGCCGCGGTCGACCTGCAGTTCGGTGGTGATGTCGAGGTTGCGCTCCTCCCCGCAGGGGGCGAAGGCCAGGGCCGCGGCCGGCGCGGTGTCGGTCGTCTGCCAGTCGCCGTTGAACCCGCCCTTGAAGTGGTGGGTCGCGGTGGTGGTGCGGGGGTCGCCCTGGAAGTGGTAGCGGGCCCGCTGGGTGCCGGAGGCGCCCGGCGCCAGTGATGCGAAGCCGCGGTAGTCGGCGGACACGATCGCGTAGGTGTAGCCGCTGGGGACGTGCACGAGAAGGGTGAGCTGACAGTTCTTCCGGAAGTCGGTCGGCGACGCCCCGGGCCCCACCTGGGCGAGGTAGTTACTGTAGGTGACGGTGAAGGCGGTGTTGTCGGGGGACACGGCGACGGCGGCCGTCCCCTCCGGGCAGCCGGTGCCGTTGACGGCCACGCTGTCGATGACGACCTGCTCCTGCGGCGGGGGTGGGGGCGGGGCCGGGCTGCCGCCGAAGGCGGACGAGCCGAACAGTGAGGTGGCGACACCAGTCGCGGCCAGCACGCGGAGCACCATGGTTTCCCTTCGACCGTCCACGGGTCCGGGGGCGGGCGTCGGTCTCCGCGCCCGCCCCCGGATCTACACGTCGGCATCGCACCACACACCGCGTACCCGAGTACAGAAGGTGACAATTCGGTCACTCAAACGGCCCGCACGGTCGGGGCGTCGTTCACCCACGTACGGGAACAGGGCGCCGCGCGGGTGGGCGGAACGTCCCCGCCCGCGCCGTCGGGTGGTGTCAGTGGACGAAGATCCGGTGCGGGGTGTCCTTGGTGGCGGGCTGGTTGCGGTCCAGGTGGACGCCCGGGTAGGTCTTTCCCGCGTTGCGTACGGCGAAGCTGATGAGCACGGCCATCAGGCCGGTCACACCCGACAGGCCGGGGACGGCTCCGCCGCCGCCGATGAGGCAGGCGACGGCGACGAGGGCGATGCCCGCCGCGAGCAGGAGCCAGCCGGAGGTGGTGCGGGTGCGCTGCTTCTGTGCGGCGGTCGGCTCGGATTCCAGCACGACCTTGATGGGGAGGCGGCAGTCGCCGCAGTACGCGTCGAGGACGACGGACCCCGACTCCGGGCGCCGGCTCGCGCCGAGCGGGAACAGGTGCCACTGCGAGTGGTAGGTCGTGCTGCGCAGCACCTCGGTGCGGGTCATGCTCGTCCGGTGGCCCAGACGGAACCGTGAGACTTCGGTGGGCACGCTCATGGATCTCGCTCCGTCTCCCCGTGCGCGGCCCCCCAAGTGTCCGCGCGGGCCGCGATGTTAACAAACGCACGTGTACGCGAGGGGCCGCCGGGCGACGCCCGGGCGGCGCGGCCGGTCCGGAAGTTCCCGGCCGTCGGGCGATGAGTTTCGCCGCCCGGGCCGGTCTACCCCTTGAACACACCGACACGAGCAGGAGAGAGCACATGTCCTTCCAGGCGTACCTCGACACCATCGAGACCAGGACCGGCCTGACGCCGCGCCAGTTCGTCGCGCTCGCCGAGCAGCGCGGCTTCGACGCCCCGGCCACGAAGGCCGGGGTGATCCTCGCCTGGCTCAAGGAGGACTACGGACTGGGCCGCGGCCACGGCATGGCCCTCGTCCACGTCCTCAAGCACGGCGCGAAGATCGACGCCCGGCACGTGGGCACCACGGGGTCGCACCGCGACGCCTCCGACACCCTGTGGCTGGACGGCCGGGCGACCAGGCCCGCGTGAACGGTCGGGGCCGGACCGGGGCCGGGCCGTTTCGGGGTGTGCTACGGTCGTCGGCGCTGGCTGGAATGCGCGAAAAAAATCCGCTCCTGAATGGTGTTTCCGAGCGGCGCCCCACACGGTGTTCGTTCCTCTGCGAGGAACCCGGTGCTTCCTTCGTCGTCCTGAACGAAGGCAGAGGACTGTGCTTTTTCCGTACCGTGTGATCATCATCGGGGCCGGACTGGGCGGGCTCGCGCTCGCCCACGGCCTGCGCGAGCGAGGCGTCGACGTCACCGTCCACGAGCGCGACGCCCGTCCCGGGGCCCGGCCGCAGGGCTACCGCATCCAACTCGACGAACCCGGCCTCACCGCCCTACGGCAGTGCCTGCCCGCCGAGTTGTTCGGGCTCTGCCTGGCCACGGCCGGGGCACCGCCGGCCCGGGTCTCGGTCCGCAACCGTCACCTGGAGGTCCTGGCGGACCGAGCCACGGGCCGAACCGCGGACCCGACGGCGGGCTTCGAGGCGGCGGGCGTCGGCCCGCGCGCCTTCGACCGGCCGACGCTGCGTCGGATCATGCTCCTCGGACTGGGCGACCGGGTGCACCACGGCGCACAACTGGCCTCCTACCGGCACGAGGACGACGGGCGGGTCACCGCCTGCTTCGCCGACGGCCGGACCGCGACCGGCGACCTGATCGTCGGCGCCGACGGCGTCAACTCGACGGTGCGCCGGCTCCTGCTGCCCGCGGCCCGGGTCGAGGACGCCGGCCTGCGGCTGGTCTACGGCCGGATCCCACTGGACGGGCGGGCCCGCGCAGCCCTGCCGGGCTGGGCCTTCGAGAGCATCTTCACCGTGGTCACCGACGGCCCGGGCAAGGCCCATCTGGGCCTGGGCCCGGTGGAGTTCGCCACCCGGCCCGACCTGGCCGGCCGGGCCCGGACCCCCGCCCTCGACCTGCCCCCGGCCCACGACTACCTCGCGTGCATGGTCGGCGCACCCGCCGACCACCCCGCGATGCCCGCCCCCGCGGACCTGCGCACGCTGCCGCCCGCCGCCCTGCGCGACCTCGCGCTGCGGCTGCTGGGCGACGGCTGGCACGAGGACGTCCACCGCCTGCTCGCCCGGTGGGACACCGCCTCGCTCTTCCCGCTGCGCATCTCCACCTCCGCCCCCGTGCCGCCCTGGGAGCCGGGCCCGGTGACGCTGATCGGCGACGCGATCCACGCGATGAGCCCGGTCCTGGCGATGGGCGCCAACACCGCCGTCCGCGACGCCGCCGAACTCAGCCGCGCCCTGGCCGACGCGACCGGCCCGGGCCCGGGCCTGGCCCGGGCCGTGGGCGTGTACGAGAGCCGGATGCGGGACTACGCCTTCCCGATCGTCGCCGACTCCCGCCGGACCGGACAGCAACGCGTCGGCCAGCGCTGACCGGACACCTGCGGGAGGGGGTCTGCGGAAGGGAGTCCTGCGGGCGGGCGAGGGCGGGCTAACGCCCTTGAGCGGAGCCGGTGTTGGTGCTTCACTGTGCGGATGATCAGCGAGGCCGAGATGACTGACCTGTTCGGCGCCGTACTCAGCAGGCACCGGGTGGACACCCGGGCGCGGTGGCGCAACGCCGTGTGGGCGCTGGTGGTGGCCGTGCCCAGCGGCTGGCTCGGGCTGTGGGCGCTGGTCGCCGCGGACGACGGCCGTCCGGGCGGGGGCCGGGCGATCGGCCTGGTGATCGGCCTGTCCCTGGGCGCGCTGTACATCGCCGTGACACAGGCGTGGCGCGCGGTGCGGGGCGGGTCGGGAGAGTACTTCGAGGTCCGCGAGCGCGGGATCGTCCACGGCTCGCGGCGCGGTGCGGTGGGCTGGGAGTGGAGCCGGATCGTGTCGGTCACGATCCCCGGCACCCCGAGGATCCACGGCCTCGCCCGCCGGCTGGGCAACGACTACCGCTGCCGCCTCGCCCTCGACGGCGGCGCCCGCCTGTACATCGACGGGCACGCCGCCGGGGCCTTCGGCCTGGGCCGCGCGGTGCTGGAGCACAGCCCCCGGGCGCGGCGGCTGCAAGGGGACGAGTGGCAGGACCGGGCGGGCGGCTGGTTCCTGGCCGGGGCGGCGGTGTTCCTGCTGGCGGGGGTCTCGATGGTCGCCTATCTCGCGAGCCACGCGGACACCACCCGCACGGTCACCGACCCGAACGGGATGCTCCGCGAGGAGACCGTGCAGGGCGTCGGCGACGGTGTGATCATGGCGGTCGGGCTGAGCCTGCCGGTGTGCGCGATCGGCGCGATCACGTGCATCGTGCTGTACGTCCGCTACCGGCGCTACCGCCCGCGCTGACCGGGCGGTTCCACCCCGGCACTACCCTGGCCTTCCCCGGCCCCGGAGGACGCCGTGCCCCCCACGCGAAGCGCCGGCGGTGACGCCCCCGCGCCGCCGCCGCGGCCCAGCGGCCGGCGCCTGCTGCTCGGCGTCGCCTGGGACATCGTGGTCCCGATCGCGGTGTACTACGGGCTGCGCGCCGCCGGGGTCGGCGTCTTCGGCGCGCTGCTGGCCGGCGCCGTCCTGCCCGCGCTCACCACAGCGGTGCGGTGGCTGCGCACCCGGAGCCTGGAGGGCATGGCGGGATTCATCGCCGGGACCATGCTGCTCGGCGTCGCGGCCGCGCTGGTCAGCGGCAGCCCCCGGTTCCTGCTGGCCAAGGACGGGTGGCTGACCGGCGTGGCCGGGCTCTGGTTCCTGGTCTCGGTCAGGGCCAGGCGTCCGCTGCTCTTCCACGCCGGACGGCCGCTGCTGGAGGGCCGGTTCCGCTCCGACGGCACCTCCTGGGACGTGCTGTGGGAACGCGAACCGGCCTTCCGGCGGATCTGGCGGGTCTCGACCGCGATCTGGGGCGTGGCGATGCTGCTCGACGCCGCCGCGCGGGTCGTGATGGCGTACACCCTGCCGGTGGACGCGGTGCCCGGCCTCGGCGCGCTGCTGTGGCCGGTCACGCTGGTACTCCTCCAGGTGGTCAACGGCCTCTACTACGAGCTGGCCGGGCTCTGGCGGCTGACCTCCGGCACGACCGCGCGACCGCCGCGCGGCTGAGCACCCCCGGCCGGGAGGTCACCTGCGGTGCGGTGCCGGGCGCGGCCGTCACCGCTGGAAGGGGCTGGGGCCCCAGGCCTTCCCGCCGACCGGGTAGCTGTACAGCGGCCGGCCCTTGACCGCGCTGGTGCGGAACGGCGCGCCGCCGCCGGGGCCGACGGTCAGCGTGCCCTTCCGGGTGCCGCTGGACCACTCCAGTTCCAGGTACCAGCTGACGTCGTGGGAGGTGGTCTGGGCGGTGACCTCGATGACCTGCGGGTCCCGCTCGCTCACCTCGACCGGCAGGCCGGCGCTGCCCTCGGTCACCACCGGGCGGGAGCGGAGGCGGGGTCGTTCTTCAACGACTCGCTGATCGGCGACGTCGTCACGGTCGTGCACTCCAAGGAGAAGACCGTCGCCCCCGACAACGGACTCGGCGGCTGGAACCTCCTCTGGGCCAACTGGTAGCACCCGCCCGGGCGTTGGCCGGATCCACGGCGCCTCGCCGCCGGCACCCGCCGCACGGGGTTCCACCGGGGTTCCACCGGGGGCTTGATCACGACGGGTGGTCGGGGCCAAGATCTCCCCCGGTTGGATCACAACGGGGGGAGCCGTGATGTCCGAGGACCGGTCGGTCAGTCGTGGACTGAGACAGCGCCACATCGCCATGATCGCGCTGGGCGGTGCGATCGGAGCCGGGCTGTTCGTCGGCTCCGGCGTCGGGATCGCCGCGGCGGGGCCGGGGATCGTGGTGTCGTACGTGGTGGCCGGGGTGCTCACGGTGCTGGTCATGCGGATGCTCGGCGAGATGTCCGCCGCCCGCCCCGGCTCCGGGGCGTTCGCCGCGCACGCCACCCGCGCCTGGGGGCCGTGGGCCGGGCTGCTGGCCGGCTGGATGTACTGGGCGCTGCTGGTGGTGAGCGTGGCCGCGGAGGCGATCGGGGCGTCCCGGATCGTGGCGGGTTGGCTGCCGCAGGTGCCGGCCTGGGTGTGGGTGGCGGTGTTCATGGCGCTGTTCACCGGGACGAACCTGGCGGGTGTGCGGCACTTCGGCGAGCTGGAGTTCTGGTTCGCCGGGGTGAAGGCGGCCTCGATCTGCGCGTTCGTCCTGCTCGGCGCCGCCGCCGTGCTCACCGGCCGGACGCCGGCCGCGGAGAACCTGACCGCGCACGGCGGGCTGCTGCCGCACGGCTGGCACGGGGTCGCGGTGGGCACGATCGCCGCGGTGTTCGCGTACGGCGGGCTGGAGACGGTGACCATCGCCGCCGCCGAGTGCGCGGACCCGGTGGCCGCGGTGCGCCGGGCGGTGCGCACGGTGCTGTGGCGGGTGGCGCTGTTCTACATCGGCTCGATGGCGGTGATCGTCGCCGTGGTGCCGTGGGACGACCCGGCGGTCGCCGGCGGCCCGTACGCGGCGGCGATCGGCCGGATCGGGGTGCCGGGTGCGGCGCAGCTGATGGACGCCGTCGTGCTGGTGGCGCTGCTGTCGGCGATGAACGCCAACATCTACGGCTCCTCGCGGATGCTGCACGCCCTCGCGGCCCGCGGTGACGCGCCGCGCCTGCTGACCGGGCGTGGTGGGGTGGAGGACTCGGGTGGTGCGGGCGGCGGCGCGCTGGTCGGGGCCGGGCGGGCCGTGCTCGCCTCGGCCGCGTTCGGTTTCGGGTCGGTGGTGCTCAGTCTGCTGTGGCCGCGGACCGTCTTCCCGTTCCTGCTGAACTCGATCGGGACGGCGATCCTGGTGGTCTGGATCCTGATCGCCGCCTCCTACCTGCGGCTGCACGGCCGACGGCAGCGGCGCACGGACGGGCAGGAGCAGGAGCAGGAGCGCGGGCGGGAGCAGGCGGCCTCGATGTGGGGCTTCCCGTACCTGGGCTACGGGGCGCTGGCGGCGATGGCCGGGGTGCTGGTGTTCATGCTGGTGGACCCGGGCAGCCGCAGCCAGGTGCTCTGCACCGGCGCGTGGACGGCGGTGCTGCTGGTGGTGGCCGGGCTGCGGCGGCACCGGCGCGGGCCGGTCGCCGGTCCGGCCGTGGCGGCGGCCCCGGGCGCCGGGCCCGCCGTCGCCGCGGTCACTGCTCCCGTGCGTACCGGGCCAGGAACAGGTCGACCCCGGAGCTGATCGTGCGGTGCATCGCGGCCTCGTCCAGTTCGGCCTCCGGGCGGAACGTGCGCACCAGCTGCGGCACGCCCACCGTGCAGGCGACGAGCTGCTGCACGGCCAGCGCCGGGTCCTCCACGGCGAGCACCCCGCGGCGGTCCAGTTCGGCGAAGGCCTCGATCAGCGGGCCGTTGTTCATGTCGTAGCTGACCCGGTACCAGAGCTGGCCCAGCTGCGGGAAGCGGTCGATCTCGCCGATCACCAGCCGGCGCAGCGACATGATGTCGGGGCGCAGCAGGATGCGGGTCCAGTCGAGGGTGAGCGTGATCAGCGCGGAGCGCAGGTCGTCGGCCTCGGCGATGGTGGAGTTCCACGGCTTGAGGTCCTCGTAGGTGGTGGGCAGTATGCCGCCGATCACCGCGAGGAAGAGCCGCTCCTTGTTCCCGAAGTGCTTGTAGATGGTCGCCTTGGAGACACCGGAGCGCGCGGTGATGGCGTCCATCGAGGCGGCGGAGTAGCCCTCCTTCAGGAACTCGACCAGGGCCGCGTCGATGATGGCCTGTCGGCGGCGCTGGGCGGCGTCGACCGGGCTCGGGATGATCGGGATGCCGAACTCGTCGGTCGGCTGGGGGTCGTCGGCGGCCATCGGGTTCTCCTCGGGGTGCTCGGGGGGAGACGGTACGGGCCAGTATATGAAACTGAACGGTTCGGTCGGTGCGCTCGGGCGGGGCGCTCGGCCCTGCGCGCTCGGTCGGTGTGCTCGGCCGGCGCGTCGGCGGGGCGGGTTACGGGCCCGGCACGGCGATCCGCTCGGCGAGCACCGCCAGTTGCGGGCCGAGCGCCGCGCCGAGCAGGAACACCAGGTTGAACAGTCCGATCGCCTCCGGTCGCCGCTGCGGTGCCACGGCCTCGGCGGCGGCGCCGGTCAGGATGCCCTGGCCGCCCGCGTTGACGCAGGCGCTGGCCCCAGCGCCCAGCAGCACCAGCGGTGCCCAGGGGCCGAAGGCGGCGAGCGCGAGTGCGGTGAAGGAGCCGCCGAGCAGCAGGCCGGTGGTGCGGCGCAGGCCGAGTCGGGGTGCGGCGCGCACCAGCGACCAGGAGAGCAGCGCGCCGGTGAGGGTGGCGAGCGAGCCGACGGCGCCGGTCTGGACGGTGCTCCAGCCGGTGAGCGCGGCGGCCCGCCGCGGTGCGCCGTAGACCAGGCCGAAGTTGACGGTCGCCAGGATCAGCATCACCGCGGCGACGGCCCGGAAGCGCGGCACCGCCAGGGCGTCCAGGCCGAGGAACGAGCGGCGCGGCGCCTGCGCGCCCAAACCTTGCGCGGGCTTCCGTACCGGATCCCGTGCCGGCTCCCGTGTCGGCTCGGGCTTCGGTCCGGGCTTCGGTCCGGCGCATCCGCGCAGTACGGCCGGCAGTACGGCCAGGGTCAGCACCGGCAGCACCAGGCAGGTCCGCCAGCCCAGCCCGGTCGCCACCGCCGCGCCGATGAACAGGCCGGCGGTGCCGCCCGCCGCGCTGCCGATCGCGACGACCCCTGAGGCGCGTCCGTCCGGCTGGCGCGCGGCCAGTTGGAAGGCGGCCACGTTGAACCCGGCCGCGCCGACCGCCTGCAGGGCGCGCCCGGCGACCAGCGGGCCCAGGTCCGCCCCGGCGGCGAGGGTGACCAGTACGCCGAGCAGCAGTGCCCCCGCGGAGGCGAGCAGCAGTGTCCGGGGGTCGCGCCGCCCGGCGGTGGCGGTGAGCAGCGGGGTGCCGAGCATCATGCCGAGCCCGTAGCCGCTCATCAGCCAGGCGGCGGGGCCGGGGCCGGTGTGCAGTTCCCGCGCGACGGCGGGCAGGACCAGGCTCGGGCTGGAGAGTCCGGCGGCTCCCGGGGCGGCGAGCGCGGCGAGCAGCAGGCCGGTCCGGAGCGACCCCCGTGCGCCCCGGCCGGTGCTGTCCGTCGGCGGCTGCGCGGGGCGGGCGTCCGCCCCTGCCGCCGTGTTCAGTGCTCCCGGCTTCATTCCGGGATCCGCCCGAACTTCCCGTTGGAGAAGTCGAGTTGGGCCTGCCGGAGTTCGGCCGCGGTGTTCATCACGAACGGGCCGCCGCGGGCGACCGGCTCGCCGATCGGCTCGCCGGCCAGGACCAGCACCTCGGCCGGTCCGTGCGGTGCGGCGACGGTGATCCGCTCGCCGTCGTGCGCCAGGACCGCGAGCTGGCCGTCCGTCAGCGGCGTGTCGGGCAGTTCGACGGCGCCGGAGAGCACGTAGACGGCGGCGTTGTGGCCGGTCGGCACGGTGAAGTCGGCCCGCCCGCCGGCGGGCAGCACGGCGTGCGCGAGCAGGACCGGCAGGTGGGTCTCGAAGGGTCCGGCCACGCCGTGGCTGCGGCCCGCGATCACCTTGACCCGGCTGCCGTCCTCGGTGTGCACCACCGGGATGGTGTCGGGCCCCTGGTTCTGGCTGCGGGCCGGGAGGTCCTTGAGCCGGGCGGGCAGGTTCACCCAGATCTGGAGCATGTGCTGGCGGCCGCCGTGGGTGAGCAGTTCGGCGGTGGGCTCGTTGGAGTGGACGATGCCGGCGCCGGCGGTGAGCCACTCGACCTCGCCGGCGACGCTGGTGCCGCGCCGGCCGGTCGAGTCGGCCCAGTCCATCGAGCCCTCGATGAGGTAGGAGACCGCTTCGAAGCCGCGGTGCGGGTGGGCGGGGGCGCCCTTGGCCTCGCCGGGGGCGAGCAGCAGCGGACCGGTCTGGTCGACCATCAGGAACGGGTCGAGCATCGGGAGCTCGGCCACCGGGAACGGGCGGCGGACGGGGAACCCGGCGCCCTCGAAGGTGTGCACGGGGTCGATGACGGTGGTGGTCGAGCGGACGGGGGCGGCCTGGGCCGCGGCGGACTGAGTCGTCGTCATGCCGAGGACTGAACTACACAAGCCAGTTCAGAGTCAAGACTGAACTGTCTGGTTGACGCATTGAACTGAACGGTTTAGGTTTCTCGGCGTCGGAACAACCACCGCCGCCCCGGCAGCCACACGCACACCGCAAGGAGCACCGTCATGAGCGCGTCCAAGGTCTTCGCCATCTCCGGCTCGCTTCGCGCCGACTCGCACAACACCGCGCTGCTGCGCGCCGCCCGGAAGCTCAACCCGGCCGGCATGGAGATCGAGATCTACGACGGCCTGCGCGAGATCCCGCCGTACGACTACGACCTCGACCACCCCGGCAAGCGCCCGGCCGTCGTCGACGAGCTGCGCCGCAAGGTCACCGAGGCCGACGGACTGCTCATCGCCACCCCGGAGTTCAACTACTCCGTCCCCGGCGTCCTCAAGAACGCCCTGGACTGGCTGAGCACCGACTGGAGCAAGAGCGAGGGCCTGCCGCTGCACCGCAAGCCCACCGCGATCATGGGCGCCGCCCCCACCAACTTCGGCTCCGTCCGCGCCCAGCTGGCGCTGCGCCAGGTCTTCGTCTGGACCGACAGCGACGTCGTGGTCAAGCCCGAGCTGGTCGCCTTCCGCTCGCACGAGCGCTTCGACGAGCAGGGCGAGCTGACCGACGAGGGCACCGCCGGCATCCTCAAGGACCTGCTCGCCGCCCTCCAGGGCAAGATCGACGCCCGCGCCTGACACCCCCTCCCCCGGAACCCACCGCCCCCACGCGACACGGAGCCCCGCCGAGCACCCGCCCGGCGGGGCTTCGCCGTGCCCGGGCTCCCCGGCGTCACCGGGGAGGCCGGGGGCCGGGGACGGCAGGGACGGCAGGTCTCAGGCGGTCGGGCCGAGGAGGGCCGCCAGTGCGGTGCGCAGGTGTTCGTCCTCGCGGATCATCGCGTGGTCGGCGCCGGAGAGGACCAGGCGGCGGTCCCGGGTGGCGAGCGCGGTCAGGCGGTCGTGCTGTTCCGGGGTCAGGGCCGAGGCGCCGAGGGCCCGCAGGGCCTCCACGGCGTGCTTGAGGTCGGCGTGGGTCTCGGCGGAGTGCAGGGCCGCTTCGGCGAGGCGGGTGCGGTCGAGGACGGCCGGGTCGCCGACGGCGAGCAGGGCGAGGACGGCCGAGGGTGCCAGGGTCGGGTCGTCGAGGAAGGATTCGAGGCGGGCGGTCAGTGGGCGTCCGGCCGGGCCGAGGGCGGCGATCTCGCGGGCGGCGCGGGCGGCGGTCCAGCGGAACCACTGCCGGCCCCGGCCGTTGTCGAGCACCGAGGCCAGGACCGGGACGGCTTCGGCCGCCTGCCCGGTGATCCGCCACAGGGCGAGCGCCAGGGCGAGGTCGGTGTCCACCTGCGGGGTGGTGTCGCGCTCGGCGGTGCGGCCGAGCGCCTCCCGCAGGGCCGGGACGAGGGGGGCGGCCGCCGGTCCGAGGGCGGCCGCGGCCTGGGCGCCGTCACCGGCGCCGCGTACTCCGGTGGCGAACGCCGCCTCGGCGGCGGCCAGCAACGGTCCGCTCTCGCCGGTCAGTTCGTGCAGTGCCCGGGCCACCAGGAGCTTCCCGGCCTCGGCGCGCAGACCGGTGGCGGCCTGCGCGCGCTGCTCCGGTCCGCCGTCGGCGGCGACGGCGGTGATCGCGGTGGCGGCGTACGGGAACCGGGGCAGCACGGCGCACAGTTCGGGCAGCGCCGTGACGGCCTGCGGGCCCCATCGCCGCAGCAGGTGGACCAGGCCCGCGATGTCGTTGTTGTCCTTGACCGTCGTGCAGCCGCAGTCCTGGCATTCCGAGGCGGGCCGCTCCAGGGCCTTGGCGGCCAGGCGGGCGCGGACCGCGGCGAACAGCTCCGGGTCGAACGGGAAGGGGGCGTCGGCCGGGGCGTAGGACCCGGCGGCGCTCTGCATGGCGCGCGGGCGCCGGCCGAGGGCCCGGGCCAGCAGCGGGGCGGCGGCCTCCGGCGCCACCAGGACGAGCGCGGCGAGGGCCTGGTCGGCCGCCTCGTCGTCCGGCCAGCTGCCCGGCCCGTTGTCCGGCCCGTTGTCCGCCTGGGCGTCCGGCCGCGCGGCGAGTTCGGCGAGGACGGGCGCGGCCTCGGCGGCGGCCGGGCCGAGCTTGGCCAGCAGTTGGGCGGCCGCCCGGTCGGCGGCGAGCGGGACGATCGCCGGGACCAGCCGCTGCGGGGCGCTGCGGGACAGGGCGCAGGCGCGGTCGGCCGCCCACAGGGCCTCGGCCCGCACCTCGGGGCGCTCGTCGCGCAGGGCGGCGTCAAGCAGGGCGAGGGCGCTCTCGCGGTCGGCGGCGTCGTCCCGCTCCAGCAGGTGCCCGACGATCGTGCGCAGCGGCTCCCGGTGCTCGCCCGCGTGGCCGAACCGGGCGGTCTCGCACGCGGGCAGCAGGCCGAGGACGGCGTCGTGGTGGGCGGCGAGCCACGGCTCGTCGGCGTCCAGCGCGGCGAACACGGCGGCCAGGCGCAGCGGCGCGGGGGTGTCCGGGGTGAGCAGGGCGCGGGCCTGGTCGGCGGCGCCCTCGCGGTCCAACCGGCCGTAGGCGGTGAGGAGTTCGGCCCGGACGGCGGGTTCGGTCTCGGTGGCGAGGCGGGCCCGGACGGCGGGCAGGGCGGTGCCGGTGTCCCGGGTGTGGCCGACCGTCCAGCCGGCCGCCTGCCGTACGTCGGCGTCCTCGTCCGCCAGCAGCGGTATGAGCAGGGGCAGTTGGGCGGTGACGGCGGCCCGTACGGCGCCCGGCTCGACGCCGTGCTCGTCCGCGCTCTCGGCGAGGCAGCCGAGCAGGCGGAGCGCGTCGACGCTCTGGCTGCCGGAGGCGGCGATCCGGGCGAGGTAGGGGGCGGCGTCGACGCTGGCCGCGTACACGGTGCCCTGGTGGACGATCGAGCCGTACAGCTCGTCCAGTGCCTCCTCGGCGTCCTCGCCGCCCTCGGCGAAGGCGCGCAACAACTCGGGCAGGTCCTCGGCGGGGCCGTAGGCGTGGTCGACGGTGGCCCAGGGGTGGTCGTCGAGGCCGGCGAGGGCGGCGGGGAGCTCCATGGCCGCGATCTTCGCAGGGGCCTCCGACATCAACCCGGACGGGGTGGCGCGGCCGGACCGGGGGCCGGATCTGGGGGAAGACCGGGGTGGGCGGGCGTGTCCGCGTGGCGCCGGGGTCGGCTCGCCTCCGGCATCCGCCGAGATGGTGGAGCCGCTGACGCCCTGCCCCTCGATGAGGATCATGTGACGGCGGTCTCCGCGGCGGTCTCGCCGATCGGGGTCCAGGAACCGGGGCTGCCGCTGTAGCGGGTGACGTGGTCGTTGCCGGGATCAGTGGCGAACAGCCCGGCGGGTCCGGTGAAGAGGCGATCGGCCGGGCCACCGATCGCGGCCCGGTGTCCGGTGGCCCGGTCCCACTGCGCGACCTCGGCGTGGTCCGGGGACAAGCGGTAGAGGTGTTCGGCGTCCGTGACGAAGGAGGCCGCCGGGCCACTGATCCGACGGCCACCGGTCGCGGCGGTGCCCGGCCCGTCCGTTGTGCCGAAGTCGACTTCCGGTCAGGAGGATTGACATCGAGCCGAGATGCGGTCTGCTGCAGGCAGGGGCGCGCGAGGCCTGCCCGAACGGCCTGCTGCCCCGACAGCTCCGCGAAGCCGGGGGCCGGAAGCGGCACGAGGGCCCACCGTCGTCGCCCGACCCGCGAAGAGAGGTACGGGGTGTCATGGCCCTGCTCGACGACGCGCACGCCGTGGTGCGCGAGTACAGCACTACCTGGTACGGGCCGGTCATCGGTACGCCGGCTCCGCTGAACGAGGCGGTCACGTGCGCCTACCTGCTCATGCGGGCGATCGACGAGATCGAGGACCACTCGTCGCTGGCCGCCGAGGACAAGGGCGTGCTGCTGCGTGGCGTCGGGCGGCTGCTGCAGACCCGCTTCACCGAGAGTGACTTCGCCACGCTGTTCCGGGAGCACGTCGGCGTACTGCCCGCAGTGACCCTGCGTATCGGGGAGTGGACGGCACTGCCCCCGCCGGACATCGGGCCCCGGGTGTACGAGACCTTCGCTACCATGGCCGAACGCATGGCCCAGTGGGCCGCCGGCGGATTCACCGTCCGCACCGGCACCGACCTCGACCGGTACACCTACGCGGTGTCGGGCACCCTGGTCCTGCTGCTGTCCGACCTGTGGGCCTGGCACGACGGCACCCGCACCGACCGGACCTTGGGCGTCGCCTACGGACGGGCGCTGCAGAGCGTCAACATCCTCATCGACCGGGACGAGGACGCGGCCCGCGGTGTCGACTTCTGGCCGGACGGCTGGGGGGCCGCGGACCTGGCCGCATACGCGCGCCGGGAGCTGAGCGGTGCCGACGCCTATCTGGCCGCATTGTCGGACGGACCGGCCCGGGCCTTCTGCGCCGAGCCGCTCGCGCGGGCCCACTGGGCGGTGCGCACGGCGAGCCGGCACCTGGATCACCGGGAGGACGGCCACGACAGCGGGGGGAACACCCGATGAGGCCCGTACCCGCGCCCCGGGAGGACAGGCGTGACCTGGCCAGGGAACTGGTGCTCCCCCGGATCTCGTTTCCGGTACCCCCTCGGCTTCACCCCCGCGCCGACGAGTTGGAGGAGCGCACTCTGGCATGGCTTCGCGACGTCGGCATCATCGGCACCGACGCGGACGAGACATACCTGCGCCATTCCACGCTCGGCCGCACCTACGCGTGGATGATCCCCGAAGGCGACGTGGAACGGGTGCTGATCGCGACGCGGTTCTGCGTCTGGGCCACCGTGCAGGACGACCGCTACACCGAGGGTCTGGGCCTCGCCGGCCGTACCACGGACCTGTCGGAGCACCTGCTGGCCTGCGAAGCCATCGCCGAGGACCCCCACGCCCCGGTGCCCCACGACGTCCCGATCGAACGTGCCTACCGTGACCTGTTCCAGCGGATCGAGCAGGCGGCGACCCCGCAACAGGTCCTGCGCATCCGCAAGGGGATGCTCCACTACAGTGTGGGAGCGGCCGCCGACGCCGCCTACGCCGAGCACCGGACGGTGCCGCCGGTGTCCGAGTACCGGCGCATCCGGCACCTGATCGCCCACCTGCACCACCACTTCGTCCTCACCGAGGTCGCCCAGGGCTTCGAGATGCCGACCGCCCTGGTGCTCGACCCGCAGGTCAGGGAACTGACCGACCTGGCGATCCGCATCATCGGGCTCACCAACGACGTGTACGGCTGCCCGCGCGACGTGGCCCGCGGCCACATCGCCAACCTGCCCATGGTCCTCGCCCACCACCACGGTCACAGCGTCCAGACGGGCATCGACCTGACGGCCCGGGAGATCGAACACGACACGGCCCGGTACACCGAACTCGCGGCCGCCCTTCGCCGGCGCGGCAGCGAAATCCTCACCCGCTACACGCGCGGACTGGACGACCAGATCGCCGGACACCTGGCCTGGCTGCACGAGACCGGGCGCTACGACATCGGCCTGTAGCCGGGATGTCCCGGGCCTGGCCACGAACCGACGATGCGGCAGGCACCCGGGAAGTCGGCTGATGGCCAGTGCCGGCGGTCGGGCGGCACGGCGTGGACGCGGTAGCCGCCGTCGCGGGTACGGCAGCAGGTCAGCGTTCCGCTGAGGTTGTCGGCCCGCTCCCGCAGCCCGATCAGCCCGGTCAGAGAGCCCGGCAGTGGGTGTCCAAGCCGCTGCCCGCCAGCAGGTCCGCGAGCCGTGCGACAGTTGGCCGCGGGAACGGGATCAGCACGCCCGCGGACACGATGGCGATGCGTCGGGGGCCGGTCCCGTCGGGCGCGCGCCCGGTGGCGGAGAGCACGCGCATGGCGCAGCGACCCCGGAGGCGAGCGGGACGTCGGGCGGCCGGGGCGCGGCGGCTGGGTGGTTCGTATACCGATGGGAAGCGGTGGGGGCGGATCGGCGGCACCCTTGGAGGAGGCCGACCAGGGAGGTAGCCATGGGCAGTCCGATCGCAGGAAGCGATCCCGCGGGCGGGGAGGGCGCGGACGCGAAGGCGTCCCCGCAGCGGCTGTTCACCGGAGGTGAGCGGCCTTTCGACCCTGAAGACCTCGTCATGGCCTCCGGGCAGGACATCACCCACGAGCGGCTCGAGTGGGCCAGGCAGCAGATCGAGCAGAAGGGCGCCGCGGCGCTCGAGCGCTACCTGCCCTGACGGAACCGGCCCCGACCGACGTGCGAATCCCGCCACCGCTGCCGCTGCTCCGCCGCAGGTGTTCGGCAGTGCTTTTCCTGGTCAAAATTCGAACATGGGTTGATGTTTGCACGGGAAATGCCGCATTTGAGCCATTTCACCGAATGCCTCTACCGCCTCCGCCATTCGTAATCCTAGGGTGAATTCGTCCAATCCCTTTGAATACGAAGGAGGATCATCATGCGGACTCGGAAGCGGGTTGCGGCGTTCGCCCTGGCCACGGCCCTGGCCGGCGCGGGGTTCGTCGGCGTCTCGTCGGTGTCGGCCTCGGCCGCCCCGACGGCGTTGAGCTGCGGCAACAAGCAGTTCTTCACGGGGAGCGGCGGGCACGCGGGCGCGTCGATCAGGTGTACCAACGGGCCCTTCGTCGCGGATGTGACGTGCTACAAGCCGGGTTACGGCCGGTACCACCACTACGGAAACCGGGTGGAAAGCGGTGGGACCTCGACCGTGTGGTGCGATCTGAACGCCACTGCGGAGAACGTGGTGGGCCTCGCCTCCTGAATTCCCGGGGAGAGGTCGCGCGGCCCGGTGGGCGGCGTCGGCCGGTGGGTGGAGGGCGGTGTGTCCGAGCGGCCGGGCATACTGGCGCCGTGTCGAGCACCGATGATTCCCAGCAGCCCCCTTCCCGTGAGCCGGAGCCGGAGCCGGTGACGCCGGGCCGGGCGACGCCCGATCCGTTCGAGGGGCTCGTCCTGGACGAGCGGTTCATCGGGGAGGCCACCGTCAAGGAGCCGACCGCCCGGACCCGGATGCTCGCCGCGCGGTGGCGGGAGGAGCCGCCGGTGGACCCGGGCGGCCGCCGCTGGACGCCCGGGCCGGCCCCCCGCGCGGCCCGCGGCGCGGGGCGCTCGCGGTGGCTGCGGCCCGGACGCCGGCGCACCGCGCTGATCGCGGTCACCGCGTTCGCGGCGCTGTTGGCCGTCGCGGTCGGGACGGACCCGGCCGGCGTGCTGAACCGGGGCGGCCGGTCGAGGCCCGGCCCGCGGCCGGTGCCCGGAGCGCCCCGGCCGACCGCGGACGTCGCGCTGCCCGGCGGCGGGTTCTCCGACGGCGCCAGGTGCGGCGCCCGGGGCTTCCACCACTTCGAGCCGGCGCCCGCGTCCTTCACCTTCGCCGGGCCACCGGCCGACACCCCACCGCCGGGGCCTCAACTCGTGCTCAGCTCCTACGGGTTCTCCCGGGACTCGGCGCAGGACCCGGGGCACTTCACCATCGACCTGGGTCTCGCCCCGGGCCCCGGCGGCCGAGCGCTGGACCTGTCGGCGCCGCTCGGTCCGCAGGGCGTGGCGGTGGAGATCGAGGGCCCGGACGGCCTGGTCGGCGGGGCCCACGGCCTCCCGCTGACGCGCGGCGACGACGACGCCCCGGCCGGCCCGGGCGGCAGCGTCCACGTCGGGCCCGAGGGCGGCGCGTCCGCCCGGGTGACGCTCCCGCCCGAGGCCCTGTGCCCGGGCTTCGACGGCTTCGCCGTCCAGCAACGGCTGGTGGCACCGACCGACGCGCACAACACCGTCACCGGCCCGCCGCCCTACCGGCTCACCGTCTCCATCTCCGATCCGGCGATCGGCGCGCTGCGGCGCCAGGTGGGCTCGACGGTGCCGGGCGACGTGCTGGCGACCGACAACCGGGTACAGCCGTAGGGTAGTTGAGCGGCTGGGCGGTTGGGCGGCTGCCGGGCGCCGTACCGGCGCGCGCTACCGCTCGTAGCGCATCTCGGGGAAGCGCGGTGACGGGCCGTCCAGGAGGTGGTCGTCGTGGCCGCGCAGCCAGCGGTCGAGGAAGGACGCCACGTAGGAGCGGGTGGCGAGGACGGCGCGGTCGGGGCGGACGTCGCCGACGGCGGCGGCCACGGCCTCCGGGGTGACGGCGCCCTGGCGGGCGAGCTGGGGCAGCAGGGGCTGGGCGTCGGTGTAGGAGCCGTGGCGGGAGCCTTCCAGGGTCACGTCGGCGTGCCAGCCGGTGCTGTGCTGCCACAGGGCGTCCCAGCCGGGCTGCTGGTGGTAGCTGCCGGAGTCGGCCTCCTGGGTGCCCATCAGCAGGAAGGGCCGGGTCAGGCCGTCCGCGGCGACGGTGGGCAGGGGCAGCTGGACGCCGCTGCCGTCCGGGCCGGGGAAGTGCAGCTGGCCGTCGAGGTCGACGCCGGCCTTGAGGCGCGGGTCGTCGTGCATGGTCTGCAGGGCCGCGGAGCCGCCCCCGGAGTGGCCGACCGCGGCGATCCGGTCGAGGTCGAGGGAGGCGGCGAGGCCGGACGGCAGCTGCTCGTCGTGGCGCAGCCCGGCGAGTCGGTCCAGGACGAAGCGGGTGTCGTCGACCCGGGTCTGCAGCATCTTGCGCAGGAGGGCGCCCAGGTCGAGGCCGGGCTGGTCCATGAGCGCGGGGAAGACGGAGGTGGCGAGGTCCCCGTCGGGGAAGGCGACCTCGGAGGCCTCGTAGGTGTGGTCGACGGTGACGACGACGTAGCCGCGGGAGGCGAGGTCCTCCACCAGGGCGGTGCCCCAGCTGCGCGGGGCGCCGAAGCCCGCCGAGTACAGCACGACGGGCCGCTTGCCGCCGGGGAGGGCGGGCGCGTCGGCGCGGGCGTGGGTTCGGATGCCCGCCCAGTCGGTGCGGCCGGGTTCGAAGCCGTTCTCGCGCTGGCCGATGCTCCCGGCGCTGTCGAAGTGGTCGGCGGCGGCGGGGAGCATGTAGGGCGCGCGGTCGTCGCCGGTGGCGGGGCGGGTGGTCGGGTACCAGAGGCTGATCATCAGCTTGCGGTGCTGTCCGGGCTTCCAGGGGTCGTCCCGGCCGTCGTCCGTGAGCTGCAGGGCGGTCGTGCCGATCGGGTACGGCCCGGTGGGCTGCGGCAGCCAGGCCCTGGCCTGCCGCTCGGTGGCCCGCTGCGGCGCCGCCGCCGCGCCCGGCGCCCCGGCCGCACCCACCGTGGCCGTCGCCGCCAGCAGCACCGCCGCCGCGGCCGCCGCGGCCCGTCCTCGCCTGTTCATCGCCGTTCCCCCTCGTTCGTTCCCGTGGTCGCTTCGGACACGGGCGACGGTACGGGCGGGGAGGGGCGGAAACCGTCGTACCGGGGTGCCAAGTCCCGCTGTAGCACTCCGGTATGACGGTGCCATGGCGGCGTTCGGCGCTGATCGCCGGTGCCGCCCGCCTATGCCGGCCGCTGCCGGTGGCGCGACCACCCCGTGTCCTCGCGTGCCGGCGCGCCGGTGGCCGGTGCCCGCAACGGTGTGCCCGGGGCGGTGCCGAGGCCCGCCGGGTGCCGCTTCACGTTCATGCTTCCCCATCTCTGCCGTGCCACCGGCACGACTGGTGACGTCGCACCGGGTGCGACGAGCGAGCTGCGGAGACCGCCGTGTCCGCAGTGCGATCGCCGCACCCGGCGCGCTGCCGCGCGGGGGCCGACGGCCGGGTGCCGGCGTGTCCTGGCGCGCTGGAGAGATCATCTTCGGGTCGCCTGTCACGGGGCTAACATGCGGCAGAGATCGGACAGGGGGGCGGGAGATGCAGTTCAGCGTGCTCGGTCGGCTGACCGTTCGCGACGGCTCCGGGGAGGTCGGCGTGAGCGGTGCGCGACTGCGTTCCCTCCTGGCGGTGCTGCTCCTGCACGCGAACCGGCCCGTCGCGACGGACCGGTTGCAGGAGGCGTTGTGGAACGACGGTCCCCCGGCCTCGGGCGCCGCGGCCGTGCACAATCTGGTGGCGCGGCTCCGGCGGGTGCTGTCCGACGGGACGGGCCGGCGGATCTCGGCGACCCCGCTGGGCTACCTGCTGGCGGTCGCCGACGGGGAGCTCGACTGCCGGGTCTTCGAGCATCACGTCGGCCGGGCCAGGGCGGCGTTCCTGAACGGGGAATGGGATGCCGTGCACCGTGAGACGGCTGCGGCACTGGCCCTGTGGCAGGGCGAACCGCTGGCCGAGCTGGCCGACCTCCACGAGGCGCGGGCCCCGCGCGAACAGTGGTGCGAGACCCGGCTGCAGGTTCTGGAGTGGCACTTCGAGGCCCAGCTGAACCTCGGTCGGCACCACGGGATCAGCGCCGACCTCGCGGCCCTCGCCGCCGAGCATCCCTTCCGGGAGGCGTTCCACCGGCTGCTGATGTGCGCCCTGCACCGCACCGACCGCACCGCGCAGGCCCTGGAGGTCTACCGGACCCTTCGCCGGAAGCTCGACGACGAGCTCGGCATCGAACCCGGCCGCGCCACGCAGGACGTCCACCAGCGGATCCTGGCCACCGACGGTGACCCCGCGACCGCCCCGGAGCACGCGCCGACCGCCTCGCTCCCCCGGGACGTCCGCGCGTTCGTCGGACGTCGTGAAGAGGTCGACCTCGTGCTCGCGGCGTGCCGCCGTGGCGCCGGGGCGGGCGGAGTCCTCGGGATCCACGCCGTCGACGGCATGCCGGGCATCGGCAAGAGCGCCTTCGCCGTCCACTGCGCCCACCGGCTGGCCTCCGACTTCCCCGACGGCCAGATCTTCCTGCCGCTGCACGCGCACACCCCGGGCACGCGTGCCGTCGAGCCGGCCGAGGCCCTCGCCGAGCTGCTGCTGGCCGTCGGGGTGGCGCCGCGGCGGATCCCCTCCGAACCGTCGGCACGGGCGGGGATGTGGCGCAGCCAGGTCGCCGGCAGGAGGATCCTCCTGCTGCTGGACGACGCCCTCAGCAGCGAGCAGGTCAGACCCCTGCTGCCCGGCGCACCCGGAACGCTGGTCCTGGTCACGAGTCGCCGCCGGCTGGTGGGGCTCGAGGACACCGTCCCCGTCACGCTCGACGTCCTGCCCCCGCAGGAGGCCGCCGCACTGTTCACGGCCGGAGCCGGCCGGCCGGGCCTGCTGCCCACGGAGCCCGCGGTCGTCGAGACGGTACGCCTGTGCGGGTACCTGCCGCTGGCCGTCGGGCTCATGGCGGCCCGTCTGCGCCACCATCCGTCCTGGTCGGTCGCCGATCTCGTCGTGGACCTCACCGGGGCCACCGGGCGTCTGGAGGCGCTGCGCGCCGGAACGACCTCGGTGGCCGCCGTCTTCGACCTCTCCTACCAGCATCTGCCGGCCGATCTGAGGCGCCTGTTCCGCCGGCTCGGTCTGCATCCCGGTGACGACTTCGACGCGTACGCCGCCGCCGCGCTGGACGACACCGACCTCCCCACGGCCCGGCAGCGGCTGGAGGCGCTGGAGGACCACCATCTGATCGAGGAACCGGTCCGCGGCCGCTACCGCATGCACGACCTCCTGCGCGAGCACGCCCGCGACCTCGCCGGGGCCGACCGCCCCGACGAACGCGGCGCGGCCGTGGACCGGCTGCTGGACTACTACCTGGCGGCCGGCACGGCCGCCGACCGCCACTTCGCCCGCCACAGCCTGCCCGCCCCCGGCCGCACCCCCTGCGGACGCGTCCCCGACCTGTCCACCCCGGAACGGGGAACCGCCTGGCTGCAGGCCGAGCGGGCGAACCTGCACGCGGCGGTGGAGTTCGCCGGCGAGCACGACCGCCCGCTCCACGCCGTGCGCCTGCCCTCGGCCCTGCACGAGTTCCTGCGTGGCCACGGCCACTGGGAGCAGGCGGACGCCCTGCACCGGATCGCCCTGGACACCGCGGTTCTCACGGACGACCGGCTCGGCCAGGCCCACGTCCTGGTCCACCTGGCCAGACTTCGGGACCAGCGGGGCCGGTTGGGGGCGGCCGCCGAGTTGCTCCTGCGGGCACGGGCACTGTACCGGGCGCTCGGCGAGCGGCTCGGCGAGGCGTACACGCTGTTCAGTCTCAGCGACGTGCAGCAGAGCGAGGGACGGTACGAGGCCGCGATCGAGTCGTGCCGCGCGTCACTGGCGATCCACCGGGAAGCCGGCGACCGCCCCGGCGAGGCGAACGTGCTGGTCAGACTCGGCTTCGTACAACAGCTCGCGGGGCACACCGGAGCTGCCGCCGAGAACCTGCGGCCGGCCCTCGCGCTGTTCCGCACCCTGGGAGACCGGGGCGGCCAGGCCAACGTCCTGTTCAACCTCGGCCTGATCGGGGAGAAGACCGGGCACTACGAGGACGCGGCACGCGACCACAGCGCGGCGCTCGCCCTGTTCCGCACGCTGGGGAACCGGTTCGGCCAGGCCAACGCCCATCTGGGCCTCGGACTCGTGCAGGAGGCGACGGGACGGTACCGGGAGGCCGCCGACAGCCACCGGGCCGGTCTGGAGATCCTCCGCAGCACCGGGAACCCGATCGGCCACGCGGACGCCCTCACCTTCCTGGCCCGCGTCCAGCTCGTCACCGGCACGTACGAGGCGGCGGCCGGGAACCTCCGGGCCGCGTTGGAGACCTACCGCACGGCGGGCGTGCGCCGGGGCGAGTTGGACGCCCTGGTCGCCTGGGGCGGTCTCCTGCACGAGACCGGGCAGCACGCCGCGGCCGTCGAGCAGCTCCAGCAGGCCCTGGCCGGCATCCGCGACCTCGGCATCCCGCCCGCCGAGGCACGCGCCCTGGTCCACCTGGGCGACGCCCAACGGGCCGCGGGCGAACTGGACGCGGCCGCCGGGAGCCTGCGGCGGGCGCTGGCTCTGTGCAGCGGCCTCCAGCACCCCGGGATTGAGGCGGAAACCCTCAACGCACTCGGCAGGCTCCTCTCGGAGCGCGCACGGTGGGCCGAGGCACGCACCCGTCACACGGAGGCGCTCCGGATCGCCAGGGCCATCCGCCATCCGCTCCAGGAGACGCGCGCACTCGAAGGAATGGCGAAGAGCTTTCAGCGCGAGGGGAACTCCCGCGACGCCGAGGAGCATCTCCGTCAGGCCCTCACCGTCGCCCGGCAGCTGGCCGTACCCGACGCCGAGCGCATCCGGGGCAGCTTGTACGACGTGTACGGCGCCGGTGCGCACGGCGAGGGTGCGGCGGTGGACGGGGTCAGGACCGGGGCGGGCGGAACGGGGCGTCGTCGTGGCCCGGGAGGATGACCGGCACGGCGCACCCGGGGGTCAGTGGCCGGGAGTCAGTGGCCGGGGGTGGGCTGTTCCGGGGTGAGGGAGTTGCCGGGCGGGATGTGGCCGCAGTCGGAGGGGGCGGGGCGGCCGGCGAAGCGGTCGCCCAGCCAGCCGACGGCCTGCGGGGCCCAGACGACGGGGACGCCGAAGTGGCTGAGGAGGTCGTACTGCTGGTACGCGACCGCTGCGGTGCCGGTCGCGCAGTACTGGCGGGCGAGGGCCCGGACGTCCCCGGCGACCGCCACGCCGTCGCCCGTGCCGATGCCGGGCGGGCTGGCGAAGGTGCCCTCCAGGAAGCCGCCGTTGCCCTGGGCGATGGAGCCGGGCACGGTCGGGGTGGGGGCCGAGCCGAGGTTGTTCCGGTTGACGGCCTCGACGAAGGGCGGCGCCGAGTTCGGGTCGGCGTACTGGGGCTTGACCAGCGCCTTCCAGGTCAGCCCGGGGTAGTGGCCCAGGGCGTCGACGATCGAGCCGTGCTCCAGCTGCTGGTAGACCGAGCGGCCGTAGTCGTTCAGGTAGGGCGTCAGGTCGCTGCCGAAGGAGCGCGAGGCCCCGATCACGGACAGCGGGGTGATGCCGCTCCACACCAGCGAGCCGTCCACGTACTTGAGGTTGTGCGCCGGGTCCACCAGCAGCCCGCCCTCGGTGTAGCCGACCAGCTTGGCGTTCACCTCGGGCGCGTAGCTCGGCGCGAGCGCGGCCGCCCAGCCGGTGGCGACGGCGCCGCCGGAGTAGCCCATCAGCCCGAAGCGGGTGTCGGGGCCCATGCCGGTCTCCGGGGAGCGGGTGGCGGCCCGGATGGAGTCCAGGGTGTTGGTCGCGTACTCCGGGCCGGCCGCGAGGTCGGCGTTCTGGCCCTCGGTGTCGGGGAGCACCACGTTGTAGCCCTGGGCGAGCAGCGGCACCAGGAAGAGCGCCTCGACGTTGGGGATCAGACCGCTGATGCTGACGTCGCCGGCCACCGCGCGGGAGGGGCCGTCCTTCGGGTCGAGCGAGTCGTAGAAGGACTGGTACGAGACGGCCTTGCTGCCGTCCCCGGCCAGGCTGCGCACCACGGTGGTGACGTTGGCGCTGGGGCGGCCCTGGGCGTCGGTGCTGCGGTAGAGCAGTTGGATCGCCGTCACCGGGGTGGGCAGCCCGAGCACGTGGTACGGCAGGGTCCGCGTCTTGAGCACGGTGCCCGGCGCGAGCGAGGCCAGCGGCGTGCTGCCGTCGTAGGCGTAGAAGGGGTCGCTCGCGGTGGCGGAGCGCGCGGCCGCGGGGGCCGCGGCGGCCGGGCCGGCGGTGGCGGCCGCGGCACTGGCGGCCAGGGCGGCGGTGACGGCGGCGGCGAGCAGCCGGGACGTGCACGTGCGCATGGTTTCCCCCGGGGCGTGGAATTCCTGGTGGTCCGTCGGAAAGCGCGGGTTACCGACTGGTAGGCGGCCCCCGGAGAACATCATGTCCATGACCCGGCACGCTGTCCCCGGGCCGGGTCACAAAGATTAACGACGCGGATGGTGACCGGTCACAAAGCGCCGGCCACCAGGCGCCGGTCACCAGGCGGCGCCCCGCGCGAACGCGCCGCCGGGGGTCAGCGGGTGGGCGGCGCGGCGGGCGCGGCCCGGTCCAGGATCGCCTCGACGATGCGCAGCAGGCGTTCGCCCGGCCGGTCGACGCTGCCGTTCTGCGTGCTGACCTGCGCGCCTTCGAGGAGGAAGGTGATCTCGGCCGCGGTCTGCTCCGGGTCGGGCAGCCCGGCCCGCGCGCACAGGTCGAGCAGCCGGCGGGCCTGGCGCTCCTTGTGCCGCTCGATCACCTGCCGTGCGGGGTGGGCGCGGTCGGGCAGTTCGGCGATGGAGTTGATGAAGGGGCAGCCCCGGTGCGAGACCGCCGGCAGCCCGCCGGCGATGAAGCGGGCCAGCCCGAGGATCTGCTCCCGGGGCCGGTCGGGGTGCTCGGCCTCGACCCGGTCGAACGCCGCCTGGTACTCGGCGGCGACGATCCGCAGCCACTCGGCGACCAGTTCGTCCTTGGTCTCGAAGTGGCGGTAGATCGCCATCTTGGTGGTCTCGGCCTTCTCGGCGATCGCCTGGACGCCCACCCGCCGGATCCCCTCGCTGCGGAAGAGCTCCTCCGCGGCGTCGAGGATGCGTTCGCGGGGCGGCAGCTTGGCCACCCTGCTCGGTCGTCCGGCGGTCGCTGTCATGGCTGTTCGGGGCCTCCGGTCGCTCGCGGGTGCTCCGCCTCCCTGGCGTCCCGCACTTCCTGAACCTGCTGCTACGGTACCAGTCCGTTCCACGCGATACCGATCGGTATCGTTGAAGACTGGTCGGTATCGACATCGGTACCGGTCCCGGATCCAGGAGTGACCCAGTGGACGTCACGGAGTACACGGCCTTCGACGCGGTCGGGCTCGCCGAACTGATCGCCCGGCGCCAGGTGAGCCCCGCCGAGGTGGAGGCCGCCGCGCGCGCGGCCGCACGGGCCGTCGGCCCGCGGCTGAACGCCGTCGTGGAGACCTGGCCGGCCGACGACCGGCCCCGCCCCGGCGGCGCGCCGCTGGCCGGGGTGCCCTTCCTCGTCAAGGACCTCGGGGTCACCATGGCCGGGCGGCGCACCGAGCTCGGCAGCCGCCTCGCCGCCGGGAACGTCGCTGCCGAGGACTCGACCCTGATGGCGCGCTTCCGCGCCGCCGGCCTCGTGACCTTCGGACGCACCGCGACCCCGGAACTGGCCTACAGCACCACCACCGAACCCGTGCTGTACGGCCCGACCCGCAACCCGTGGGACCCCACCCGCAGCGCCGGCGGCTCCAGCGGGGGCGCGGGCGCGGCGGTCGCCGCCGGGATCGTGCCGATCGCGCACGCCACCGACGCGGCGGGCTCGATCCGCGTCCCCGCCGCCTACAACGGCCTGTTCGGGATGAAGCCGACCCGCGGCCGCATCCCCGTCGGCCCCGCCGTCGACGAGATCTTCAACGGCCTGGCCGTGCACGGCAGCGTCAGCCGCACCGTGCGCGACAGCGCGGTCCTGCTCGACCTGGTGGGCGGCCCGGAGGCGGGCGACCCCTACGTCGCCCCGCAGCCGGAGCGGCCGTACGCGCAGGAGGTCCGCCGGGATCCGGGCTCCCTGCGGATCGGCGTCCTCGCCCAGGCCTGGGGCGGGCGGCGCACCACGGCGCCCGTCCTCGACGCGCTGTCGCGCACCGTGCGCCTGCTGGAGTCGCTCGGCCACCGGGTGGAGCAGGCCGAGGCCGAACTCGGCGTCGGCTGGGAGCAGTTCGTCCTGGCCAACGCCCGGCAGTGGACGGCGAACCTCACCGTCATGGTGGACGAGCTGGCCGCCGCCACCGGCCGGCCCGTCGACTTCTCGACCCTGGAGGCGCCGATCCTGGCCAGCTACCACTACGGGCGGCGGGTCACCGGCCCCGAGCTCGTGACCGCCCTGGCCGTCCGCAACCAGGTCTCCCGCAGCCTGGCACGGTACTTCGCCGCGTACGACGTGCTGCTCACCCCGACCGTGCCGGACCTGCCGGTGCCCCTGGGCACCCACGGCCGGGGCGCGGAGGCCCTGGACGGCCTCGGCTGGCTGCGCCGGATCCTCGACCACTCCCCCTTCACCGCGGCGTTCAACGTGGCGGGCACGCCCGCCATGTCGGTGCCGGTGACGGCCGACCCCGGCACCGGGCTGCCGGTCGGCATGCAGTTCGCCGCCGGGTACGGGCGCGAGGGGCTGCTCTTCCGGCTCGCCGGGCAGCTCGAACAGGCCTGCCCGTGGTCGGACCGCACTCCCCCGGTGTGGGCGGGCGAGCGCCCGGGCCGCTGAGGGCCCGCCCCCCGGGGGGGGGAAGCGGACGCCCCTCGCGGCCGGGCCGGTCGCGAGGGGCGTGTGCCTGCCGGGGGGGTTACAGGCTGTGGGTGAGGTGGTCGGTCAGGAGGCGGGTGAACCGGGCCGGGTCGGGCAGGTCGCCGCCCTCGGCGAGCAGGGCGCTGCCGTGGACGAGTTCGGCGATGTCGGTGAGGACCGGGTCGTCGGACTTCGCCCCGTGGGCCCGGTGCAGGGCGGTGATCAGGGGGTGGGTGGGGTTGAGCTCCAGGATCCGCTTCACGGTGGGGAGTTCCTGGCCCATGGCCCGGTACATCTTCTCCAGGGTGGGGGTCAGGTCGTGGGCGTCGCCGACCAGGCAGGCGGCGGAGGTGGTGAGCCGGGTGGAGAGGCGGACCTGCTTGACGTGGTCGGCCAGGGTGGCCTGCAGCCAGGTGAGGAGGGCGGCGAAGTCCTCCTCGCGCCGGGCCTTCTGCGCCTTCGCCTCGTCGTCGCCGTCGGTGTCGGCGTCGTCGCCGAGGTCGACCTGGCCCTTGGCGATGGACTGGAAGCGGTGGCCCTCGAAGGCGGGGACCTGGTCGGTCCAGACCTCGTCGACGGGGTCGGTGAGGATCAGGACCTCGTAGCCCTTGGCGGTGAATGCCTCCATGTGCGGGGAGTTCTCCACCATGGCCCGGTTCTCGCCGGTCAGGTAGTAGATGGTGTCCTGGCCGTCCTTCATCCGCGCGACGTACTCGCGCAGCGTGGTCGGCTTCTGCGCGTCGTGGGTGGAGGCGGCCGAGACCAGGGGCAGCAGCGCGTCGGTGTTGTCGCGGTCCTCCAGCAGGCCTTCCTTGATCACCCGGCCGAACTGCTCCCACGCCGTGGCGTAGGCCTCGGGGTTGGCGGCCTGCATGTCCTTGAAGGCGGTGAGGACCTTCTTGACGAGCCGCCGGCGGACCGCGGTGATCTGGCGGTCGTGCTGCAGGATCTCGCGGGAGACGTTCAGCGACAGGTCGTGGGCGTCGACCACGCCCTTGACGAAGCGCAGGTAGTTCGGCATGAGCGCGTCGCAGTCGTCCATGATGAACACGCGCTTGACGTACAGCTGCACGCCTCGCTTGGTGTCGCGGGAGAACAGGTCGAACGGGGCGTGGGCGGGGATGAACAGCAGCGCCTCGTACTCGAAGGTGCCCTCGGCGCGCATGTGGACGGTCTCGGCCGGGGGCTGCCAGTCGTGGCTGATCTGCTGGTAGAACTCGTGGTACTCGGCCTCGGTCACCTCGCTGCGGGGGCGGGCCCACAGGGCCTTCATCGAGTTCAGCGTCTCGAACGCGTCGGCGGGTTCGGCGCCGTCCACGGTCTCGGCCTCGGTCTCGGTCTCGGCACCGTCCGCGGCGGCGTCCGCGGCGGCGTCCGCGGCGGCGGGTTCGGCGGCCATGCGGATGGGCCAGCGGATGAAGTCCGAGTACTGCTTGACGATCTGGCGGATCTTCCACCCCGCCAGGTAGTCGCCGAGGCCGTCCTCGCCGTCGGCCGGCTTGAGGTGCAGCGTCACCGAGGTGCCCGCCGGCAGGCCGTCGGCCGGCGCGATCGTGTAGGTGCCCTCGCCGTCGGACTCCCACGCGGTGCCCTGCTCGGTGCCGGCCCGGCGGGTGTGCAGGGTGACCTTGTCGGCGACCATGAACGCCGAGTAGAAGCCGACGCCGAACTGGCCGATCAGGTTCTGGGCCGCCTCCGCGTCCTTGGCCTCCTTGATCCTGGCCAGCAGGCCGGCGGTGCCGGACTTCGCGATGGTGCCGATCAGGTCGACGACGTCCTCGCGGGTCATGCCGATGCCGTTGTCCCGCACCGTCAGGGTCCGGGCCTGCCGGTCGACCTCCAGGGTGATGTGCAGGTCGGAGGTGTCGGCCGCGAGGTCGGTGTCGGTGAGGGATTCCAGACGGAGCTTGTCGAGGGCGTCGGAGGCGTTGGAGATCAGCTCGCGCAGGAAGATGTCCTTGTTCGAGTAGATCGAGTGGATCACCAGCTGCAGCAGCTGGCGGGTCTCCGCCTGGAACTCGAGCGTCTCGGTCGGGCTGGCCACGAGGGGTCTCTCCTTCATGTTCGTACGCGTGTGGTGACCGGCCAAGGATACGGAGGACCTCGCACGGCCCACCTGCCGTTTCCGGCACATCGACAGTCAAATGACCGATGCCACGGGTGAGCCGCTCCGAGAACAGTGGGGGCACGGCCCGAGCGGACAGCTCGGATCGCATGCTCGGAAACGCTCATCGAATGCTTGGAGCCACCCCATGAAGTCTCTGTCGGGCAAGCTGCCCAAGACGGTCGCCGTCCTCGGCCTCGCCGTGTCCGCGCTGACCGCCGTCGCGGCCACTCCGGCCTCGGCGGGCACCGCCGCCACCGCGGGCTGCACCCGGCCGCTGCGTTTCTACGACGTCGAGGTCCAGGTGGACAACTGCTCGGACGGCTGGGTCTGGATGTCCACCGGCACCCGCTTCAACGGGGCCAGCGCCTTCGTGAAGACCGCCTCCGGCGAGGTCCACGAGTTCCAGCTGGCGAAGAACCAGGCCAGCGCGATCAAGTACCACACCCGTCTCACCAGCGTCTACGTCTGCGGCAACGACTCCGTCGGCTGGTTCCCCCCGGTCCCCTTCCGTCGCTGCTCGTCGCAGGTCGGCCTGTGACGACGTCGCCCGGGTGACAGCCGTCGCCCCGGTGACACCGGAGCGGTCCGCCCACGGAAGGGGCGGGCCGCTCCTCGGCTTTCCGCGCGGCGCCGGCCCGGGTTCAGCCGCGCTGCACGGTGACGCGGTCCACGGCCGTGCCGTCCTCGGTGACGGACCGCACCTCCATCCGGGCCGGCGCGCCGCCCACGGCGGGCGTCACGTCGACCGCCACCAGGCAGTAGCCGGTGTAACGGACCCTGGACCAGGTGACCTTGACGGTCTGCTCGTGGCCGCTCCGGTCGGAGACCACCATCGGGACCGGGGCGTCGTTCCTGGTCTCGTGCCCGAGGTAGGTGTCGGAGGCCGGGAACTTGTAGAGCCCGCCGCCACCGCCGCCCGCGACGACGTAGGTGGTGCCGTCCTTCACCGGGTTGACGGTGTCGCCGGAGGCGGCCTTGCGGGTGGCCTTGCCCGCGCGGATCGGGTCGGTCCGCTCGTAGACGTGGTTGTGGCCGCTGAGCACCAGGTCCACCTGGTACTTGTCGAACAGCGGGGCCCAGTCCTGCTGCGCGCCGAGTTCGGCCCCGTTGTCGTGGCAGGTGGAGTACGTGCACTGGTGCAGGTAGACGACGATGAAGTCGATGCCGGGGTCGGCGCGCAGGGCGGCGAGCCGGGCCTCCAGCCACTTCTTCTGCCGGCCCTTGGTGTGGTCGAGGTTGGCGGGGGTGTTGAAGCAGACGTCGTTGCCGTCGAGGCTGATCAGGCCGACGTTCTGGTAGCGCCAGGAGTAGATGCCCGTCGACTGGTCCCAGGCGTTGTCGGGCATCGTGAACCGGGCGCGGACGCCGCCGTAGCCGTCGCCGCCGTACCAGGGCTCCATCTCGTGGTTGCCGACCGCCACCATCCACGGGGTCCGGGCGGCGACGGGGTCGTTCTGCACGAAGAAGGAGTCCCACAGGCGGGCGTCGTACGCGTCGTCGGTCTTGCCGCTGCCGCCGCTGTTGGCGTACGAGAGGTCGCCCATGTGGAGGTGGAAGGCGGGGTCGAGGCCGGCGATCAGGTGGGCGGTGGCGGCGGCGTTGTAGCCGATGCCCTGGTCGCCGAAGGCCGTGAAGGTGAAGCCGGCGCCGCGTCCGGGGGCGGGTGCGGTGCGGAAGCTCGCCACGTCGCCGAGCCGGCCGGCCGGGTCGTGGCCCTGGTGGCCGACGGCGTAGTAGTAGGTGGTGTCCGGGACCAGCTGGTCCACCCGCGCGTGCAGGTAGTACTGGGTGACGGTGGTGGGCTTGACCAGCGGCTGGTCCTCGACCGGGTGCTGCCAGGCGAGTTTGCTGACCAGGGTGCGGACCTCGGCGGGGACCGGCGCGCCGAGGTCGCCGGGCTGCAGGCCGATCCGGACGAAGGGGGCGGTCACCGCGTCCGGCACCTGCCAGGAGACGACGACCTGGCGGGACGGGTCGGCCCCGTAGGCGAGGTGCCGGCCGAAGGGCCGCAGCGCGGACCTGGCGGTGCGCTCGCCGCGGGGCGACGGCAGGGTGGGGCTGCCGGGGGTGGGGGTGTCGAGGACGGGGGTGTCGAGGACGGTGGGGTGCGGGGCGGCGGCCCGGGCGGCGCCGGGCAGCAGGAGGCCGCCGGCGAAGGCCGCTCCGCCCGCCGCGCCGACGCGCAGGAGGGAGCGCCGGGAGTACCGGGAGTGCCGTGGTGTCTCGGACATGACATCAAGTTAGGAAACTTCCCTAACATCTGACAAGAGGACGGGCGACACCGGAACCTGGCGCGGGCCCAGGGCGGGCGCGGGCTCAGGGCGCGGCGCTGTCGTTCAGGTGGTCGAGGGCGTGGGCGATGAGGGGCTCGTGCCGGTGGACGGTGAGCTTGCCGCGGTAGTCGCGGGCCAGGCCCGAGGGAAGCACGCCGGTGAGGTCGAGGGCGCGGTGCACCAGTGCGGCGGCGACGTCGAGTTCCCCGAGGGCCAGGTGGGTGTCGACCGCGTACAGCAGGAACAGCGCGGTGTGCGGGTGGTGGGCGGTGTCCTGCGGCAGGAGCAGGGTGTCGGCGAAGGCCCGGAAGTACGGTGCGGCCCCGCGGGGTCTGCCCAGGTACCACAGCACGCCGCCCCGGGTGATCGACAGGCGCTGGTGGATGCCGGGGTCGAGCGAGGGGTCGGCGGGCGCGTCCGCCATGCACTCCCCGGCGTGGTCCAGTGCGGCCTCGGCCGCGCTCGCGTGGCCGAGTTGGGCCGTCGCGGTGGCGTCGAAGCAGTGCAGCGTCGCCTCCGCCGCCGGGCTGCGGGGGCCGGCGGCGCGGGCGGCGCGGATGAGGGTGACGGCGCCCTCCGCCGTACCGGCGACCAGCTGGTGGAGGGTCAGCTGCGACATCGCCCGCACGGCGAGTGCCGGCTCACCGGCCGCGGCGGCGGCCCGGACCGCGGCGAGGCCGTGCCGCTCGGCCCGCGCGTCCTCGCCGAGGGCGAGGCTGAACCACCCGCAGAGCAGGGACGTGCGGGCGGCCAGCGCGAACAGGCGCCGCACCGACGGGTGTGCCGACGACAGGTGTGCCGACGACGGGTCCGACGCCGGTGCGCCGGGGTGCCCGGCGCGGGTGAGCAGGGAGACGACCAGGCGGTGCTCGGCGTGCGCCGCCGCGTACAGGACGGCGGGCGACAGCCCGGTGGCGTTCTCGTGGCCCTCCAGGGCACTGGTGCGCGCCTCGATCCCCGCGACGCGGCCGGTCAGCGCCCCGAGGTCCGCCCCCGGCGCCGCCTCCACCCGGGTCAGGCGCAGGTGCTCCAGCGCACCGCGCAGCTGGCCCGTCAGTGCCGCGCCGCTCAGGACCGGTGCCGGCGCCCGGGCCGGGGTCTCCTCGGGCGGCAGCGCCGTACCGGCCAGGACGGTCACGGCGCCCTCGTCGGTGTGGGGCTGTTCCAGCAGGGCCGCGTCCCGGGTGGCGAGGTGCGCCCAGAACGGCCAGCCCAGACGGCGGACCTCCCTGGCCGCCACGCCGTGCAGGTGCGCCATCGCCAGCTGCGCGGTGAACTCGGGGGCGATCCGCCCCGACTCCCAGCGGGACACCTTCTCCCGGCGGGCGGCCATCCGCCCCAGGCCGAGCTCGTCGTGGGTGCGGGCGACGAGGCGGGCGTACTCGGGCTGCGACAGGCCCAGCGCCGCCCGCAGCGAGGTGAGGGGATGCGTCATGGGATGTCCTGGTCCTGCCGTGCTCGGGGGGAAGGGCCAGATCGTACGAACGCCCCGCGACACGGGCCAAGCGAGGAGGCACACCGGGGCACACCGGGACCGCCGGGACCAGCCGGGATCAGCGCCCTTCCGGGCGGGGGGTGCGGAAGACACGGGCCAGGTGGGCGGTCAGGCCCTCGGCCGTGGGCGGGTACAGGCGGGTGCCCAGGTAGCCGTCCGGGCGGACGACGAACGCCGTCGGGCCCGCCTGGGTGGCGTAGGCGCGGGCGAACTCGCCGCGGGTGTCGCGGTACACCGGGAGCCGCGTCCCGCCGGCGGGCGGCCGTGCGCCGTCGGCGAGGATCACGTAGGAGGTGAGCTGATGGCCGGTCAGTTCGGTTGCGAGGGAGGCGAGTTCGTCGAATCCTCCGGTCGACTCCCGGTCGGTGCCGTACAGCAGCAGCACGTGTTCGCCGCCCCGCAGCACGTCGTACAGGCGCTGCGGGTAGGTGGCGATCTCGCCGGTCAGGCCGGTGCAGTCGGGGGCCCGGTCGCCGGGGCGGGGGGCGGGCCCGGCACCGCTGTCGCCGTCGGCGCCGTCGGCGTCCGGGGGGCCGACGATCGGGCTGTCGCGGTAGCCGACGAGCAGTTGGGCCTCGCGCAGCAGCAGGGTCGCCGGGTCCTCCGGGTCGGCCTGGACGCCTTCGGCGGCGTGCCGGACGGTGCGGCCGACCACCTCCTCGCCGACCGGGCGGCGCTCGGCGTCGTAGCTCGCGAGGAGGCCCGGGCGGGCGGTGCCGCCGATCGTGAGGGCGAGCTTCCAGGCGAGGTTGTAGGCGTCCTGGATGCCGGTGTTCATGCCCTGCGCGCCGGTGGGCGGGTGGATGTGCGCGGCGTCCCCGGCGACCAGGACCCGGCCGTCCCCGTACCGGTCCACCAGCCGGTGGCTGATCCGGAAGACCGAGGACCAGCGCAGGGCCGAGGCGGTGGCCGGCCGCGGCGAGAGCCGGTCCAGGACCGTCTGGACGTCGGACAGCGCCGGGCCCCGGCCGCCCTCCAGGCCGTGCGCGACGCCGGAAGCGGCAGGCGCGGCTGATTCGGCCGGGACGGCAGGCGCGGCTGAAGCGGCCGATTCGGCCGGTGCGGCCGGTGCGGCCGACAGCTCGGGTGGCACCAGCATCGACATCCGGTAGCGGCCCCGGCCGGGCAGCGGGATGCAGACCAGCAGGTCGTCGACGCGGCCGTCCTCACCCCGGTGCAGGGCGCGCACGCCGTAGCCGGGCGGCAGGTCCCAGTCGACCTCGACGTCGGCGAGCATGTACTCCTCCGGGAACGCCCCGCCCCGGAAGCCGAGCCCGAGCCCCTTGCGGACGGTGCTGTGCGCACCGTCGCAGCCGATCAGGTACCGGGAGCGGACCTCCTCCTGCCCCGCCGCGGTGACCAGGCGGCTGGTGACGCCGTCGTCGTCCTGGGTGAACGACACCAGTTCGCTGCGGCGCTCGATCCGGCCGCCGAGGCGGATCAGGTGCTCCTCCAGGATCCGCTCGGTCTCGTACTGGGGCAGCGCCGCGAAGCCGTACGGCACCTCGGGCGGCAGCGCCAGGTCGGTCCTCGGCTGCTCGGTGCCGTTCACGTAGCGCAGTTGCCCGCGCATCGGGACGGCGGCGTCGAGCGCGGCGCGCACCAGTCCCATCCGGTCCCAGATCTCCAGCGTGCGCGGCTGGACACCGACCGCCTTCGCGAACGGCAGCCGCTGCGGCAGCCGTTCGACGAGCCGGCAGCCGATCCCCCGCCTGCGCAGTTCCACGGCGGCGGTCAGGCCGACCGGTCCGGCGCCCACGACGAGTACGTCCACTGGAAACCTCCCGGCTGCGTCCCCGGTGCGTCCCCCCGGTCCACCTCCCAGGGTGGCGGGCCGGGCGGGTGACGGCGACCGCGCCGCGGCCCCGGTGCCGGTGCCGGTCTCAGCACCTGGTCTCGGCCCCGGCCCGCCGGCCCTGGGCGCTCAGCCAGCGGCGGACGGCGAAGCGCAGCCGGCCGGGGGTGGGGCGGCCGGCGACGACCGCTTCGAAACGGCGGTGGTCACGGGCCGCCCGGAGCACCGCGAGGTCGTGGGTGCCGGGGGCGGGCGGGGCCGGTTCGGCGTGCTGGGCGGCTCGGTAGCTGTCCAGGAGGTGCTGGTGCAGTGCGTTCATGCGCCCACCGTGCACCCCGGCCGCCCCGCCGGTCCCGCCGATTGACGACCCCCGTCAAATGACGTGGTCAGCGGGCCGGGCACCATGGTGGGGTGAGCGTGACCATCGACATCACCGGACTGCCGCACGAGCGGATCGCCTTCCACCCCTCGCCGCTGGCCGAGCTCGGCAACGCGCTGCACGCGCTCGCCGAGCCCGCCCACCACCCCCGGCTGCACGCGTGGACGACGGCGACCTCCGGCACGCTCGAACCGGAACTGGCCGGCCGGATGCTGGAGGCCGACTTCATGTGGCGCTCCACGCGCTCCGACTTCCTGATCCCCGCCTGCCCCCGGCAGACCCTCGCCGAGGAGCTGGACGACCTCGACCGGATGCCGGACGAGAGGTTCGTCGGGGCGGCCCTGGAGATCTCCTGCAGCACCAACCACTACCCCAAGGGGCTGCCCTCGCCCCTGACCGACGCGTGGTCGCGGCGCCGCTCGCTCGACCTGGCGGCGGCCCGCGGCCCGCACCAGGCGGCGTTCGTCGAACGGATGCTCAACGACCCCACCGGGACCCGGGCGTGGATCCGGCGCCTCCTGGAGGACTGCGACCGGGCGTTCTTCGCCGACACCTGGCGCCGGGTCCGCGTCCAGCTCACCGCCGACGCCCAGCAGAAGACCGACCTGCTGCGCCGCAAGGGCCTGGCGGAGGCCCTCACGGCGGCGTCGCCGGCGCTGAGCCTGGAGGAGGACGAGCACGGCAGCCGCATCGTCGTCGACAAACTCGTGCACGGGCGCACCGACGCCCGCGACACCGCCGTCACCCTGCTGCCCAGCGTCTTCGGCTGGCCGCACCTGTTCACCCTGTACGGGCCGGGCTGGCAGCCGGTGATCCAGTACCCGGCCGCGGCCCACGAGATCGGCGGCGCCGAGCCCGTGGAGACGGTCAAGCTGCGCCTGGACGCGCTGACCCACCCGATGCGGATGAACCTGTGCCGCAACCTGGCGCGCGCCGCGTACTCGACGAACGAGCTGGCCGACGCGTACGGGCTCACCGCCCCCGAGATCTCCCGCCACCTCGCCGTCCTGCGCAAGGCCGGGCTCCTCGTCACCCGGCGCCGGGGCCGTTACGTCCTGCACCAGCTCGACATCTCCGTCGTGGCCCGGATCGGCAGCGACTTCCTGGAGTCGGTGCTGCGCTGAGGCCCGCCCGGCGAACTGCTCGGCGGTACGCGCAGAGTGCGCGGATCGAACGCGCGCGGGCTGTCAGCCCGTCGGGCCCGTGGCCGCGCGGGCCCGGAGGGCGTCGACGGCGAGGCGGGCGGCGGTGCCGATGGCGGCGTCGGCGGCGGGCAGGGTGATGGTGGTGGCCGCGGCGCGGGTGAAGACGGCGAGGGCGTAGCGGCCGCCGTCGGGGTACTCGACGACGCCGACCTCGTGGCGCAGCGTGGGGAGGGTGCCGGTCTTGCCGTGGACGCGGACGTCGTCGTAGGGGAAGCCGGAGGCCAGGCGGTGCGGCCAGACCTGGAGGCCGAGGAGGCGGCGCAGGGCGGCGCCGTGGTCGCCGGGGCAGGCGTCGCCGTGCCAGAGGGCGGCGAGCAGGGTGGTCATGTCGCGGGGGGTGCTGTGGTTGGTGAAGGCGGGGTCGAGGACTCTGAGGCGGGCGACGACGGCGGGGTCGACCGGGGAGTCCGGGCCGGTGTCCTCGGCGAGGGCGGCGCTGAGGTCGCGGAGTGTGTGGACGGCGACGGTGCGGGTGAGGCCGAGGTCGGCCATGGTGCGGTTGACGGCGTCGAGGCCGATCTCGTCCCACAGGGTGTCGGCGGCGGTGTTGTCGCTGACGGCGGCGGTGAGGTAGGCGAGGTCGCGCAGGGAGAGGCGGGCGGGGTCGAGCATGGCGGCGAGGCCGGTGCCGCCGGGGGTGCGGCCGGTGGCGGGGATCTCGACCTGTCGGGTGAGGTCGATCCGTCCGGCGGCGGCCTCGCGGTAGAGCGTCACGAGGAGGCAGAGCTTGTGGACGCTGGCGGTGCTGACGGCGGTGTCGGCGCCGAGGCCGATCTCGGCGCCGGTGTCGAGGTCGCGTGCGTGCAGCCGGCCGGTGACGCCGGCGTCGGCGAAGGCGGCGGTGATGCGGGTGCGCGCGGCGCGGCTGTGCGGGGTCCGGTCGGCGGCTGATCCGACGGCGGCCGTACGGTCGGCGGTCGGGCGCTCGGCTCCGGTGCGGTCGCTGGTCACAGCGGGAACTCCATTGCGGGCCGGGGGTAGAGCGGGCGGTGGGGCGGTGGGGGCAGCAGGCCGCCCGGTCCGGTCAGCGCCTCGTGGGCGGTGTGGGCGAACAGGCGGACGGCGGGCCCGCCCCGCCCGGCCGGCCAGGCCGTGGAGGTCCGCCAGGCCAGCGGGGTGCCGGTGAGCGGACGCCAGACTGTACCCGGTGGCGGCGCGGTGCGCGGCACCAGGGCGATGGCGCTGCCGGTGAGCACGAGCGCGCCCGCGACGTCGGGCCCCGGCGGGTCGACGACGGCCTCGGGGGTGCAGCCGTGCCTGGTCAGGGTGGTGAGCACCTCGTCGTACAGGGCCGGGGCGGTGGCGCGCGGGAAGAGCACCAGGCGCAGACCGGTGAGGTCGGCCACCGCGAGCTCCGGGCGGTCGGCGTACGGGCTGCGGTCGGCGAGCAGGACGCCGAGCGGCTGGTGCAGGACGGGGCCGAAGGCCAGTCCGTCGGCCGGGCAGGGGTGGCGCACGACGGCGACGTCGACGGTGTGCTGGGCGAGTTCGCGCACCACGGCCGTGACGGGCACCTCGCGCAGTTCGAGCCGGGTGCCCGGGGAGGCGGCCTCGAAGCCGGTGAGCAGTGCGGCGAGGGTGGCCGGCCCGAGGTCGGGCGGGACGGCCGCGCGCAGGGTGCCGGCCCGTCCGCTGCGCAGGTCGGCGGCGGTGGCCAGGAGGCGGGCGGCGCTGTCCAGGGTCTCCTCGGCCTCGGCGAGCAGCAGCCGGCCCGCCGGGGTGAGGTCGACGCCGCGCGGGCCGCGGTCGAAGAGGGTGACGCCGAGTTCGCGTTCGAGGCGCTGGATCCGCTGGGAGAGCGAGGGCTGGGCGATCCGCAGGCGCTCGGCGGCGCGGCCGAAGTGCCGTTCCTCGGCGACGGCGCGGAAGTGGCGGAGGTGCCCCAGCAGGTCCATGGCCAGCCATCATAGGTGTTTTCTTATCGCCTCCTTCACGATTGCGGTCTTGGACTGGAGGGTCGGCGGCCTGGTTGGCTGAGCGCGACGGCGCGACCGCATCGGCGTGACCGTGACGGTACGAACCACCTGGGAGACCACTGATGACGTCCGACCTCCACCGCCCCCGCCGCCACCGTCCCCGCGTCGCGCTGCCCGCCGCGGCCCTGCTGGTGGCCGCGCTGGTCGGCGGGTGCGGCGGGGCGGGCGGCGCCTCGACGGCCTCCGGTACGGCGGCCTCCGCCGTGACGGCGGTACCGGTGGCCGGGGCGGCCCCGGCCGATGCGGCGGAGGCCTCCTTCGCGGCGCTGGAGCAGCGCTTCGGCGCCCGGCTCGGCGTGTTCGCGGTGGACACCGGCAGCGGCCGGGAGGTCGCCCACCGGGCCGACGAGCGGTTCGCGTACGCGTCCACGATCAAGTCGCTGGCCGCCGGGGCGCTGCTGCGGACGGCGTCCGACGCGGACCTGGACAAGGTCGTGTCCTACCGTCAGGAGGACGTGCTGGAGTGGGCGCCGGTCACCTCGCAGCACGTGGCCACCGGCATGAAGCTGCGGGACCTGGCCTCCGCCTCCATCCAGTACAGCGACAACACGGCGGCCAACCTGGTCGTCGCCGAACTCGGCGGCCCGGCGGCCGTCCAGAAGTCCCTGCGGGACCTGGGCGACTCGACCACCAGCGTCGACCGCACCGAGCCCACCCTGAACGAGGCCACCCCGGGCGACACCCGCGACACCAGCACGCCGCGGGTGTTCGCCGGCGACCTGCGCCGTTACGTGCTCGGCGACCTCCTCCCGCAGGACCGGCGCGCTCTGCTGACGGACTGGCTGGTCGGCAACACGACCGGCGGCCCGTACGTCCGCGCGGGGGTGCCCGCCGACTGGCGGATCGGCGACAAGACCGGCAACGCGGGCTACGGCACCCGCAACGACGCCGCGGTGGCGTGGCCGTCGGGCGGGCGCGCCCCGATCGTGATCGTCGTCCTGTCCGACCGCGGCAAGGCGGGCGCCAAGTCCGACGACGCCCTGCTCGCCGAGGCGACGAAGACCGTCGTCAACACCCTCGGCTGACGTGCGCAGGAACGTCCCTTCCCGACCGACCAGGAGCCCGACCGCGATGATCCGCCCCACCCGCCGCGCCGCGACGGAGGCCGACTACACCCGGCGCCGGCTCGCCCAGCTCGCCGTCCTCGGTATCGCCGCCGGGGCCGCGCCGGCCGCCCTGCCGGGCCCGGCCTCGGCCGCCACCGGAACGTCGGCGAAGGCACCGTCCGGCCCGCGCCCTGCGGCGAAGGCGCCGTCCGCCGCCTGCGCGCACGACGAGCGGGCGCGCCGCCTGGCCGGTGACGACCCCGTGCTGCGGGCCCTGGTGACGGCGCTGACACCCGGCTCCGCCCTCCCCCAGCTGCCCGCGCCCCCGCCCGTCAGACTGTTCGACAACCTCGTGCTGCTGAGCGCGGGCTGGGTCTCGGCGATGGCGGTGCTGACGGACGACGGCATCGTGCTGATCGACGCGCTCACCTCGCCCGCCGACGCCGAGGATCTCATCGTCCCCGGGCTGCGGGCCGTCGGCGCCGACCCGACGGCGATCCGGCACATCGTCGTGACCCACGGCCACCCGGACCACTTCGGCGGCGCGCAGACCCTCGCCGACCGCTACGGCGCCCGGGTGCACATGTCCGCGGCCGACTGGGACCTCCTGGCCCGCACCCGCCCTGCCGACGCCCCCGCCCGCGACCTCGACATCGCGGACGGCGCGCAGCTCACCCTCGGCGGCACGACGATCGAACTGCACCACACCCCGGGCCACACCCCCGGCACCGTCTCCCCGGTCATCCCGGTCCGGGCGGGGCGCCGGCACCACAGCGCGATGCTGTGGGGCGGTCTCAAGCCGCCCTCGACGGTCGCCGAGCTGCGCACCTTCCTCGCCTCCGTCCACTCCTTCCGGGCCGTCATGCGCCGGGCGAACGTGGAGGTCGAGCTCTCCAACCACCCGAACGACCACGGCCTGGAACGGGCCGAGCAGCTGCGGCACCAGCCGCCCGGGGCCGCCAACCCCTTCCTGCTCGGCGGCCCCCGCACCCAGCGGTACATGGCGGTCATGGACGCGATGCTGCGCGGCCGCATCGCCGAGAAGGAGGAGGCCGTCGGGGCGGCGGAGGCGGCCGGGACGGCGGAGGGGGTCGTCGGGGCGGCGGTGGCCCACGGCTGTTGTTAGCCGGCTAGCCGCCGCTGTCGGCCGCCCGCGCCGCGATACCGGGAGCGGGCCGCACGCCGGGCCGTGCGGCGAAGACGCCGAGGGCGTTGGGGATCCTGCGTTCCAGGCCGTGGTCGAGGTGGTTGCGCACGGTGGGCCCGCCGGTGGCGGGGTCGCGGGTGACGAGGGTGGCGGAGGCGCCGCCGTCCAGGTAGGCGCCGTCCGGGCAGCCGAGCCCGCGCAGCACCCGGGCGAGCTCGGTGAGCGTCAGGCCGGTGGAGGTGCCCTCGCGCCCGTCCGTGGACAGCAGCGTCAGCACCCGCCCGCCGTCCGCGAGGCCGACCGCGCTGCGCGGCTCGGCGGTCGTGGCGTCCAGGCCCGCCGGCTCCTGCCCGTCGCGCAGCAGCCGGTAGGCGCCGAGCGCGAAGCGGAAGGGCACCGGAGTGTCCGGGACGAGGCGGTGGTCCACCGCGACCGGGGTGCCGACGGGCAGGCCCGCCAGCACCCGGGCGCCGGCCTCGCGGCCCAGCAGCACGGTGCTGCCCGCCGGGATCGGGCCCGCGCCCGGGGTCGGGGAGGTCGCGGCCACCCGGCCCCGGCGGACCGTCACCTCCCAGGTGTCCGCCGTGCAGGGGGCCGCGCGCGACTCGTCGTTCCCGCACGCCGCGCGGGCCCGGGAGACCTCGCCCCACTCCGGCGTGAACACCCCGATCGAACCGACCGGCAGGGCGTACTGGTTCAGCCCGCCCACCGGCCACACCCCGCCCGCGGCCCGCACACCGCCCCGCAGCACCAGGCGCCCCAGCCGGGCCACCCCGTCCGCCCCGACCCCGAGCACGTCCCGGTCGGTGTCCCCCGGCGGCGGCCGCCACCCGAACCGCTGCGCCGACGGCACCGCCGCCTTCAACGCCCGCCCCCGGTACACCTCCGGCCCGGACGGCGCCCCGGTGGCCGGCACCCCCGGGTGCTGTTCCTCGCTGATGTCGAAGAAGTCCCCGTTGACCGCCGCCACCGCACCGCTCGCACCGACCAGCGCGGTCAGCGGCGCCCGGGCCGCCACCGCGCCGGGGAACAGCAGGTCCGCCCGCACACCGGGCGCGCGCAGGTCGGCCCGCACGGCGTACACCCGCGCCCGGCCGTGCGGGGTGGGCACCGTCAGCTCCCGGTAGCCGACGCCGGGCGCGAGCACCGCCCAGTCCGCGGCGGCCTCGGCCCGGGAGGGCGAGGCGGCCGGGCCGATCGGACCCGCGGCCAGCAGGAGGGCGCCCGCGCAGCGCAGAACGGTCTTCATGCCGGCCATGCTGACGCCCACCGCCGAGCCGCCCCCGCACCGCCTGCGGCGCGCCGCCCGGCCGTCCCTCCCCCGCAGGAAAGCGGGCGGGCGGGGCGTTCGCGGGCTCCGGGAGTGTCTCACTCCGGCGGGGCGGAAGGGGTGCGGGGGTGCGGCAGGTTCACCACCACCAGGGCCAGTCCGGCCAGGGTGACGTTGCGGATCGCCGCGTCCAGGCCGTTCCAGGCCTTCGACTGCCACATGGCGAACCACTCGCCGCCGATCCCGATGAATCCGGCCCCGAAGAGGAGCAGCATCAGCAGCAGGCCGAGGGTGCTGAGGCGGCGCGCCGCCTCCGGCCGCAGCCACCAGGCGAGCGTTCCCGCCGTCAGCGCCAGGGCGCTCAGCGCCTCCCAGGCGATGATCGCCACGTAGGCGGCGTTCTGCAGGCCGGGCGAGGTGATGGAGCGCCACATCAGGTCCCGGTCCCGGAAGGTGGTGTCCATCGCCAGCACGTGCTGGACGAAGTGCTGGTTGGTGGCGAAGTCGGTGACGTTCCCGAAGACCACGAGGAGCAGGTAGAGGGCGTTCACGCCGGTGAGCACGGCCGCCGCCGCGGGCAGCGAGCCGAACGCGAGCAGGCGGTCGCGGAGGGTGGGGCCCGGGTCGGCGGGGCGGCTGGTCGGCATGCGGAACAGGCTAGCGCCCGGGGGGGAGTTGGCCCGGCCGCGGTCGGGGTGGTGGGGTCGTTGCGCGAAGGGCTGACGGTTCGTCATGCTCCTGTGCCGTGGCGGAACTTGAGGATGATCCGGTGCGGTGCGGGACGGGCCGTGCGGACACCGTGCTGGTGGTGGTGCGCGGTCCGAGCGGGGCCGGGAAGTCGAGCGTCGCGGCGCGGCTGCGCGCCGCCTACGGCCGGGGCGTCGCGGTGGTGGGCCAGGACGTGCTGCGGCGCACCGTGCTGCGCGAGCGGGACGTCGTCGGCGGGGCGAACATCGGCCTGATCGACCTGGTGGCGCGGCACGCCCTCGACCACGGGTTCCACGTCGTGGTCGAGGGCATCCTCGCCGCCGACCGCTACGGCGCGATGCTGACCCGGCTCGCCGCGGAGCACCGCGGTCGCAGCTTCCTCTACTACCTGGACGTCGACTTCGACGAGACCGTGCGACGGCACGCCACCCGCCCGATGGCCGCGGAGTTCTCCCCCGAGCAGATGGCCGGCTGGTACCGGGCCCGCGACTTCCTGCCGGGCGGGCTGGAGCGGGTCATCGGGCAGGGCAGCACCCTCGACGGGACGGTCGAACGGATCCTCGCCGACACCGCCCTCACGCCGCCCGGCTGGACGCCGAGGCCCTGAGCCCGCGTTCCCGTCCGGCGGCGGAAACCGGGTTGCCCGGGTGGTGGTCGGTCGAGGATCATCCTGGGGTCCTGCACGCCCTCTGACCTCCGGAGACCCATGACCAGCGAACTGTCCGAAGCCCGGGAGCTCTTCGAGTCCGGCGACCCGCAGGGGTCGATGCGGGTGCTGCGCTCCGCTGCGGACCGGCTCCCGCCCGCCGAGGTCGCGCCGCTGCTGGCCGGGCTGGCCCGGGGCGCCGGTTTCGAGGACCTGGCGCAGGCTTCGACGGCGCTGGCGGCCCGGCCCGGGGACGCCGAGCGGCTCTACGACTACGGCTACGCCTGCGTCGAGCGCGGCATCGACGCGGTGGCCGTCCCCGCGCTGCGGGAGGCGCTGCGGCTGGTCCAGGCGCCGCCGGCCGCCGCGGTGCGCACCGGCCTGTTCCGCCGTAAGGCCAGGCCGCAGGCCGCCCCGCAGCTCGGGCTGCGCAAGGTGCTGCTGGAGCTGGTGTCGGCCCTGGAGGGCTGCGAGCGGCACGGCGAGGCACTGGCCGTGCTGCGTGAGCACGACGAGCGGCTCGGCGACTGGCCGGACCGGTACCTGACGGTCTACAACGCCCTGATGGACGGACGGATACCGCTGGCCCGTGAGGTGTTCGGGGCGATGTCGGCCCCCGAGGGGATCTGGGTGGGGCCGGGGCAGCGGGTCGGGCGGATGCTGGAGCGGGCCGCGGAGCTGCCGCCGGTGGACGGGCGGGACCTGCGGGGCTGGCACTACGTGCTCACCGGCGGCCTGCTCACCACCCTCTCGCCGCACGGCTTCGAGCAGGGCATGACCGGCCGCTGGGCCTACCTCCAGGACGACTTCGGGCACTGCCACCACGGTCTGGAGCGGCTGCGCGCCGTCCTGGCCGCCACCGGTCGCACGCCCGACTCGGTCGCGCTGCTGGCCGACCGGGGCAGCCGGGCGCTCGGGCTGGCCGCGGCGCGGCTGCTCGGGGTGCCGGCGGCGCCGTTCCGGCCCGGTACGCCGGGTGCGCTGGTGGTCGCGTACGACCTGAACGAGTGCGATCCCGCCGTGGTGGCGCAGCTGAACGAGCGCGCGGAGGGCCAGTTGCTCTTCGAGCACGCCACCTGCTGGACGGACCCGCCCGCCGTGACGGCCGATGTCTCCACCCTGCTGGGGCAGATCGTGAACGCCCCGTGGGAGCCGGGCCTGCAGTTCGGCGAGGACGGCGAACCGGCGGAGGCCGGTCCCGACCGGCGCTCGGCCGAGGAGCTCGCCGAGGCGATCCTGGCCGCCGCCCCGGAGGCGCCGGAGGGCGACGGCGGGACCCCGGCCGACCCGGACGCGGTCCTCACGGCCTTCGCCGCCCGCGCGGTCGGCTGGCCCGCCGCCGGTCCGCGCGACCGGGTGGCTTCCGCCGGGCCGGTGCGCAGCTCCCGCTTCGCGTGACGGCCCGTCCCCACCCGCGGGACGAAACCCTCCGGAACAAACAACCCCCCTGGTCACGGGCCTGCCGGGGTCACCTGGGAGGATCTGCGCCATGACGACCGACATCCGCCGCGCGGCGGGCACCAGAACCTTCTCCGACGTCCTGCTGTCGATGGTCGGCCTGCGCCGGGCGAGCACGGAGAAGGACCTGGCCGACCTCCGGGCGGGCACCACCTTGCAGGTGGCCTGTTCGAGCTCGACGCTGGGCACGGTCAGGATGCTGCCGATCGGCAAGGGGCGCACCGTTGCGCACACGGCCTCCGGCTACCTGCACCTCACGGCCGGCTCGGTGGCCTGGCGCAACCGGCGCACCGGCGAGGACGTCGCCCTCCGGGGGCCGTTCGGCCTGTCGGCGTCGGGGCAGAAGGCCCCGCACCCGAAGATGGCGCGCTTCGACCTGGTGGCGGACGGGGCGCAGCACGTGATCCTGATCCCCAAGGCCGATGTCCCCCTGGTGACGCAGGTGCTGGAGGCGGCCGGCGCGGCTGGCCGGTAGCGCGCCGGGCCGGGCGGCGGAAGGTCGAAGACGGGCCCTAGGCTCGCCCGCATGGGTCGTGACGGGCAGGGAAGTGACGGTGTGGTTCAGGTGCCGGCGCAGGTGACGGTGCCGGTGCCGCCGTTGGGCGGCTACGAGGCCGGGCGGCTGTTCCACCGGCTGTTGCAGTTGCTCCTGCGGGACTCGAAGGAGGCGGGGCAGCCGGTCGGCCTGCACCAGTACCTGCTGGGTGGCGTGGTGCGGTCGCACGAGCCCGCCCGGGCGCAGGGGGGTGACGCCGGGTCTCAGCAGCCGCGCTGTGCGTGCTGCGGTACGCCGTACCCGTGCCGCACGGTGCTCGGTGTGGCGGTGAGCGCGGGGTTGCCGATCCCCTGGGACTCCCCCGCCGCCGTGGTGCCCGCGCTGCGGGACGCGGGGCTGGAGCCCCGACCGGGCGGTGAGGTCACGGCGGAGCGGGTGCAGTGGGTGCGCGGCTGGGACGCGCGGCGGACGGCGCAGGGGGCCTGGGAGATCGGCATCGCGCTCGACCGGGGCGAGGTGGAGACCCTGGCGGTGGGGGACGACGCGGCGATGGCCCGCTACCTGGCCGTGGCGGCGGTGGCCCTGGGCAGCCCGTACCCGTACGGCTGGGTCGAGGACGCGGCCGAGGCGGCGGCGGTGCGGCCGGCCGCGCACGCGCAGGTGGCCGAGTGGCGGGAGCGGGTGCGGCTGCCCTACTTGGACGTGCACCGGCAGTACGGGGCGGCCGGGGAGCCCGGGGGCGGGGCGAACTGACGCCCCGGTGCCCGGCCCCGCCCCCGCCCCGCTGTCCTGCCGGGGCGGGGGCGGGGCCAGGCCGCGCGGACCGGTCAGGGGCGGCCGTCCGGGCGGTGGACGCTGAGGCTGCCGTACGCCGACAGGGTGCCGGCCAGGTCGCCGGGCGCGTGGCGCAGGGTGGTGTCCAGGAAGGCCAGGGTGGTCGCGGCGACGAGGTGCGGGCTCGCGGTGCGGCCCAGGGAGCCGACGATCTGGGGCACCGGTGGCAGGTACAGCGGGCCGTCCATGAAGGTGAGGTGGGCGGCGCCGGGGACGGTGAGGCGGTAGCCGGTCGCGGTGTCGAGGGCGAGGGCCTCGGTGAGGCGGGGCAGGTAGCGCGGGTCGGTGCCGGGGGTGACGGCCTGGGTGAGCGCGAGCACCGGCTGGTGGAGGGCGGGGGTGGTGGGGCCGTGGGGGAAGCCGTCCAGGTCGATGACGGCGTCGATCCGGGGGTCCTGGCGGGCCGCCTGGAGGGCGGCGGCGCCGCCCATGGAGTGGCCGGTGGCGGCGACCTTGCCGGTGTCCAGGCGTCCGGCCAGCGGGTCGCTGCTCCCGCTCCGGTCCAGGTTCTCCAGCTGGGTGAGGGCGAAGCCGAGGTCGGCGGCGCGGACGGCCGTCCAGCCGGCGGCGAGTTGCTCGTCGGTGTCGCGGTCGCCGGAGGAGGTGGTCGCGGTGCGGATCGTGCGGCCGTCGTCGAGGACGACGGCGGCGGAGTCGTACGGGTGGTCGAGGCCGGCCACCACGTAGCCGTGGCTGGCCAGTTCCTCCGCCCAGGCGGTGTTCTGGGTGCGCACCCCGCCCGCCCCGGGGGAGAACAGGACGACCGGGAACCGCTCGTCCCCGCCGGACACGGGGGCGTTGAAGACCGCGTGGGTGCGGGCCCGCGGGACGCCGTCGACCAGGAAGCCGGGCAGGCCGACGCCGTGGGCGAGGGCGTCGGAGACGGTGCGCGCCTCCTGCTCGGTGCGCCCGAGGTACTGGGCCCGCGGCGCGTCCGCGGGGCTCTTCCGTGCGGGGTACCAGAGTTGGACGACGACGGTGCGCCGGTCGTCGGGGTCGGCGGTGAAGGTCTCGGGGCGCTGGGGGTCGGTCCACTGCACCACCCGGGTGCCGACCGCGAAGGGGCCCGACGGCTCGGGGAACACGGGCACCGGGAAGGCCCAGGCGGCCACCGGCCCCGCCGCGATCAGGCCCACGCAGGCCGCCGAGCCCGGCAGCGCCAGCCACCACCGGGCCCGCCACCCGGGCCGGCCGGGGGCGGCGGGGTCGCCGGGGTCGGTGGCGGGGTCGGCGGCAGAGCGGTGGAGGCGGCGGAGCCGTCGCAGCAGGGGGGCGAGGGCGAAGGGCAGCGCGAGGGCGGCCCCGGCCAGCACCGGCAGCAGTTGCCAGCGGAGCCCCACCACGCCCAGCACCGCCGTGGCCAGGACGAGGACCGCCACCGCCGCGACGGTGACGCGCGGTCGGGCGGCGGGGGGAAGCCAGCGCGCCACCACCAGCGCGAGGGCGCCCAGCACGGCGAGGAACTCGGGAGGGGACATGGACAGTCCCGTGATGATCTCGGTCACGCCGCCATCGTCGGGGCGGGGCACCGGGCGCCGCATCGACCCCCGGTCGCCCCCCGGTCGCCCTCGCCTGCCACCGCGGTCGCAACCGGGCACGCCGCACGGGCGGGTGCACTGCGACCGCAGGAGGTACCGCACTCCTCCTGTGGTCGTACAGGGCCGGTGGTGCCGTCAGACGGCGGACTCATGTGCGCCGCCGCCCCCGCGGCCTACCGTGGCGTGGCGCGCTCAGCGGGCACGGCGCATTCAACAGGACCGTCGGGACCGACGCCGACAGGGATGTGGGGAACGTGGGGATGACCGAGGCGGCCGCGCAGTCCGGCCCGGGCCGGGTGGTGCGAGCGGTGGGGAGCACGCGGCTGCGCGGCCTCCGACCGCCGCCCGCCGTACGGGAGTCGCTGCCGCTCGCGCTGCTGCTGCTCCATGTCGCGGCCACCCGCGCGCCGCGGGAGTTCCCGGTGGCCGCAGCCCTCACGGTGGCCCTCGCGCTGCCCCTGGTGTGGCGGCACCGGGCCCCGCGTGCGGTGTTCGGCGCCGTGGCCGGCGCGGCCTTCGTCCAGTGGCTGGTGGGCGTCCAACTCCCCGCCGATGTCTGCCTGTTGGTGGCCCTGCACGCGGTGGCCGCGCACGCGGGCCGGCGCGACGCGCTCCTCGCCGGCGCCGTCGTGGAGGGCGGGGCGCTGCTGGCGTGCCTGCGCTGGGCGACGGAAGGCGCGTTCCTGGCGCCCTTCGTCGCGCTGAGCGCGGCGGTCGTCGCCGCCGCGGCGCTGGGCGCGAACGCGCGCACCACCCGCGCCTACCTCGCGGCGCTGGAGGACCGGGCCACGCACCTGGAACGCCAGCAGGACCAGCAGGCGCGACTGGCCGTCGCCGAGGAGCGCACCCGCATCGCCCGGGAGGTGCACGACATCGTCACCCACAACCTGTCCGTCATGGTCGCGCTCACCGACGCCGCCGTCCACGCCCAGCACCGCTCGCCCGAGCGGGCCACCGCCGCGATGGTCCAGGCCTCCGAGACCGGCCGTCAGGCCCTGACCGACATGCGGCGCTCGCTGGGCATCCTGCGCACCGACGAACCGGACGCGCAGCGCCACCCGCTGCCCGGCCTCGCCCAGTTGGAGGCCCTGGCCGAGCGGATGCGCGCCGCCGGGCTGGCGACCCGGGTCGAGCTGCGGGGCGGCCACGCCCACGTGCCCGCCACCGCCCAACTGACCGTCTACCGCCTGGTGCAGGAAGCCTTGACCAACACCTTCAAACACTCCCCCGCCGGCACCCGCGCCGAGGTCCGGGTCCGGTGCTCGGCCGCGACCGTGACCGTGGACGTCACCGACAGCGGCCCCGGAACCGCCTCCGGGGGCAGGACCGGGGCGGGGGCCGCTGCGCCCGGCCACGGCATCCCCGGCATGCGCGAGCGCTGCGCCGCCTACGGGGGGACGCTGCGGGCCGGACCGCTCCCGGGCGGCGGCTGGGGCGTGCACACCCGCCTCCTCCTCGACGGCGATGGAGCCGTGCCCGCATGACGATCCGCATCCTGATCGCCGACGACGAGGCGCTGCTCCGGATGGCCTTCGCCACGATCCTGGAGGCCCAGCCCGACATGGCACCGGTGGGCGAGGCCGCGGACGGCGCCCAGGCCGTACGCCTCGCCCGGGAGCTGCGGCCCGACGTCGTCCTCATGGACGTCCGGATGCCCGGGACCGACGGGATCGAGGCGACCCGGCAGATCACCCTGGCCTCCCCGCGGAGCAGGGTGCTGATCCTCACCACCTTCGACCTGGACGAGTACGCCTTCGCCGGCCTCGGCGCCGGGGCCTCGGGCTTCCTGCTGAAGAACACCAGGCCCGAGGAGCTCCTCACCGCGATACGCAACGTGGCCGCGGGTGACGCGGCGCTCTCCCCCCGGATCACCCGCCGCCTGCTGGAGGACTTCCGCCCGCACCTGCCCGACGGCACCCGCACCGGCCCCGGCAGCGGCAGCGGCCAGGACGAGCGGCTGGGCCGGCTCAGCGCCCGCGAGCGCGACGTGCTCCTCCAGGTGGGCCGCGGCCTGTCCAACGCCGAGATCGCGGCCGCCCTGTACCTCGCGGAGGCGACCGTGAAGTCCCACCTGGGGCGGATCCTGCACAAGCTCGAACTCCGCGACCGGATCCAGGCCGTGGTCTTCGCCTACGAGAACCGCCTCGTCCCCCCGGCCTGACACCGCCCGCCCACGGGCCGGTGCGGCCCGGCAGGGCGGGGCGGGGCCGCTACCTGCGCCCCTCCTCGTCCTCCTCGCCGTCCGGCGGCAGGCCGACCTCCTCGCGGTCCTCCTCGGTGCGCTCCTCCAGCTCGGCCTCGTCGGGGCGCCGGGGCAGGCCGCGGCCGTGGCCGGTGTCGGGATCGCCCTCGACGTCCTTGTTCGACTTGTGGTGCGACATGGGGATCCTCCTCGGCCGGACGGCCCCTGGTCGGGTACGGGCTCGGTACGGATTCGGTACGCGCCCCCTCCCATCACCTCTCCGGGCCCGGCGGCCCGCAAGTCGGGCGGGCGGCCGCAGGCGGCCGCGGGCCGGGCGGTCCGCTTGGGCGTTGGCCGTACGGCGGGCGGGTGGCGACGGTACCGTGCTGGGCATGCGAATGACCGAACGCCTGTGGGCGGCAACGGTGTTGGCGATCACCTGTGCGGGGCTGGGCGGGTGCTCGGGGGCGGGCGCCCCGGCGGCGGACACGGCCGCGAGCACCCCGGCGGGCGCGGGTACCGGAGCCGGTACCGGAGCGGGCGGCGGGGCCGAGGAGGTCGAGGGGACCGAGCTCGGCTCCGGCCACCTGCGGCAGATCGTCGAGTCGGTGTACCTGTCCGGCACGGCGGGGCTGCGCGGCGGCGAGGTGCTGCGGCCCGGGCCGGGCAAGCCGCTGGCGCTCTCGCCCTGCCGGCTGGAGGCGCCGCGGGCCGGTGTGCGGATCGACGACAAGGTCCGCACCGGGGCTCCGACGGTGCCCGTGCCGGCCCTGTACGAGCTGCGGGTGCCCGCCGCGGCGGACGGGATGTGGGCGAGCGTGTACGTGCTCGCGCGCGGCACGGACAGCACGAAGCTGCTCGCCGACGTGGTGACGGCCGGCCGGGCGTGCGAGCCGCGCACGGTCGCGCCCGACGACCCCCGCTCGCGGTCCACCGTGCCGGTGGCGACCACCGTGGGGATCACCACCGGGACGGAGGGCCCGGGCGTGGCCGTGCTCACCCGGTCGGTGTCCGCCGCCCCGGGCGCCACCACCCCGCCCGCGGGCCCCGGCTGGACCATCGGCCCGGACGGGAAGCTGGTGCCCGACGGCGACCTGCGGGCCTCCCCCGCGTCGGGCCCGGTGGACGTGGACTACGGCGAGGCGGTGTTCTACGGCACCAACGGCCGGGTCCTGGTCGAAATGGTCAGGGTCGGCGGGAACCGCACCCCGACGAACGCCTCCCCCGGTGCCCCGGCCGCCGAGGAGGCCTACCCGGCCGCACAGCGGGCCCTGAGAGAACTGCTCGCCGGCTTCAAGGGCCTGCCGGACTGACCCCGCCGCCGGGCGCCGGGAACACCCGGCGGGAGGAGCGGCCCGCACCGACCGCACCGACCCGCGGGCGCGAACGCCTCACTCGGTGTCGGCCACCGGGACCTCGTCCTCGCGGATGATGATGTGGTCCTCGCCCTCGATCTTGATCTCGGTGCCCGCGTAGCCCTTGGCCGGGGCCTTGTCCTCGGCGGACGTCGTCGCCTCGTTGTCCTCGCTCATGTCTCCTCCTTCTCCTTCCGGTCGACGCCGTGTCGACCCGCACCGATCCTGTCATGACGGACCGTCAGCAGAAGGTCACTCGCACGGATCGGAAGAACCCTCCCCCACCGAGCGGTCCTTCCCGGCGGGGCGCGGTTCAGGGGGCGGTGAACAGGGCGGGGAAGGCCGGGGCCAGCCAGGGGCGGCGGCCCCAGGCGAGGACCTTGCCGCGCAGCAGGGCGTCGGTGGCGCCGAGGCGGCCCAGGGCCATGAGGAAGAACGCCACCGGCTCGGTGAGGATCGTGCAGTCCGGGCGGCGCGGCGGCTGCGGGCTCACCGTGGCGGCGCCGTCCGCGAAGGTCACCGCGAAGCCTTCCAGGCCGCGGATCCGCAGGCGGTAGCAGGCGTTGTGGCCGGCCGCGGCGCGGGGATCGACCACCCACGGCATGGCGGTGCGCAGGAAGGGCAGCGTCAGCGCGACGCGCCGGCGGTCCAGCGGGTGCGGGCGGCCGAGGGCGCGGGCGATGTCGTAGAGGTGGGCCAGCATGTGGGTCAGCAGGTAGGCGGTGAGGGCGTCCAGGTCCATCGCGCCGAGCGGGGTCGCCACCGGGGCGGTGCCGGGGCGCGGGGTGGCCGCCGCGGTGAACTCCCGTGCCCGCTCGGCGATCTGCGCGGCGAGGACGGCCGGGTCGCGTTCGGGCCGGGCGGCCAGGGCGGCCGCGTTCGCGGCGGCCAGCGAGCCGGGGGTGCCGTCGCCGTAGGGCCGTTGCCCGCCGGCGGCCAGGGCGGCCATCAGCTCGTTGGCCATCGCGAGGTGGGCGGCGGCTTCGGCGACCGTCCAGGTGGATCCGGGGACGGGGGTTCCCCCGTCGCAGCCGGCCAGCAGGGCGGGGGCCTCGTCGCCGACCTCGGTCACCGCCCGCAGGAGCGCGGCACGGGCGGCACCGGGGCCGGCGGCGCCGGGGCGGTGCGGGGGCTGCGGGGCGTTCATGGGGGTGAAGCGTGGCCCACTCCCCCGCCGCTGTCCAGGGGTACGGCACGGTCGGCACGGTCGGCACGGTCGGTGCGGGGACGGGACCGGGCCCCCGCCCGGCGGGCGGGGGCCGTCGGGCCTGGACGGTCCGACGCTCCGTCAGTGGGCGACGATCTGGAGGTTGGCGCTCTGGCCGGCGGTGCCGCCCACGTAGAAGGTGTGGCCGTCGGGGCCCAGCGCCAGGCCGGTGAGGCCGTCCTCGTCGAGGTCTCCGGCGCTGTCGGCGGGGACGGGGGCGCCGGTGGCGGTGTCGAGGGCGAGGACGGAGGTGCTGCTCGTGCCGTAGTTGCTGTCGGCGAGGTAGAGCCGGGTACCGTCGGCGCTGACCTGCGGGTTCTCCAGGGCGTCGCTGCCGGTGGCGGGGTGGAAGGTGGTGGTGACGGTGTCGGTGGCCGGGTCGATGACGGTGCTGGCGCCGCTGCCGAGTTCGGCGAGGCCGAACAGGCGCTTGCCGTCGGGGGTGAACGCCAGGTTGTAGTCCAGGTTCGTGGCGGTGCCCTGGACGGTGCCGGCCACGGTCGGCGCGGTGGCGGCCGCGGCCACGTGGACCACGCCCTGGCTGGTGCCGACGTACACGTCGCCGGTGCCCGGGCGGGCCGCGGGAGCGCCGACGTAGGGGGCCTGGACCTGGACGGATGCGGTGAAGGCCCGCTGCGCGGTGGCGAAGGCCAGGATCCGGCTCTGGCCGTTCTGCCGGTAGGCGGTCGCGCCGTTCTGGGAGACGTACAGGGTGGCACCGTCCGGGCTGAGGGCCAGTCCGGAGGTGGAGCCCGCGGTCCAGCCGGCGGGGCGCGGCTGGTCGGGCAGGGCGAGGGTGGCGAGCAGGGTCAGGGTGGCGGTGTCCACCACGCTGAGGCGCTGGCCGTCGAGGACGTACAGGCGCGAGCCGTCCGCACTGAGGGCCGGGTGGGCGCTCCACTGGAGGGTGCCCAGGGCCAGGCGGGCGGTGACGGCGCCGGTCTGGGTGTCCACCGTCTTCACGGTGGAGGTGTTGTCGGCCTCGGTCACCACGACGTAGGCCTTGGCGCCGTCGGGGCTGACCACCGGCACGGCGCCCCGGGCACCGACGGCGATGGTCGCCTCGGTGCCGGACAGCGGTGCGGCGGCGGTGGCCGCGGTGCCGGTGAGGGCGAGCAGGGCCGTGGTGGCGGCCGCGGTGAGCGTGGCGGCGGTACGGCGGTGGGTCGTGCGGGACATCGGTTTCCCCCTCGTGGAACGTGCGGTGCCGTGCGGTGTGGTGGCGGGCCGTCAGCGCTGGATGACCTGCGGACCCGCGGTGCCGGGGGGCAGGCTAGCCGATGCGGATGAAGATCCGATCGACGTACGGGCGAGCGCACGGTGACCACTCGTCGGCCGCAGCTCGTCGGCTACGGCTCGGCGGCTACGGCTCGTCAGGGGCGCTGCCGGTGGCGGTGCCCAGGTGCCAGGCCTCGATGTCGCGGTAGTGGATCGGGCCGGGGCCGCGGCCGGTGTTGCTGCCGACCAGGTGGAGGCGTTCGGCCCGCCAGGGGCGGCCGTGGAAGCCGGTGAGGCCGGCCGCGGCCAGCGGGACGCCGGTGGGGTCGTCGCGGCGGGCGCGGGCCAGGGTCAGGTGGGGGCGCAGCGGGCGGTCGTGGAAGTCGATGCCGCAGGTCCTGGCCAGGGTGCGGACGTCGGTGGCGAGTCGGTGCAGGGCTTCGAGGTCGCCGTCGATGTCGGCCCACAGGAGGCGGTCGTCGAAGTGGCCGCCGCCGTGCAGGCCCAGGCGCGGGGCGGGGTGCGCGGGGGCCAGGGCGGCCAGGGCGGTGCGCAGCGGCGGTACGGCGGTGGTGGGCAGTTCGCCGAGGAAGGCGAGGGTGATGTGCCAGTCCTCGATCCGGTTCCACCGCAGCCGCGGGTAGGCGGCGTAGGCGGGGGCGAGGGCGTGGGCCAGCTCGTCCTTGGCGTCGTCGGGTGGGGCCAGGGCCACGAAGACGCGCCGGGTCGAGGGTTCGGGGTGTTCGTTCACGGGGGATTTCTAGCACCCCGGCCGTCGGGTGGGTCGGGGCGGGGACCAGGGGCGGGGCTCGGGGGCGGGGGTCAGCGGGCGGCCGGGGCGAGGTCGAGGACGACCAGCTTGTCCGTCCGGTAGCCGTCGAGGTCGGGGTTGTGCCAGGACTGGCCCGCGCGGATCCGGTGGAACCTGAACGTGGCGTTCGTCCCGTTGGCCGCGACGATGCAGCGCACCGGGCCCGGGTGGTCCGCTCCGGTGAGGAGGCGGCGGAACTCCAGGGCGAGGGCGATCCCGTGCAGGAGGAGGAGCCGTTGGCCGTCCTCGGAGATCTGCGGGGCGTCGTCGACGGTCCGGACCTCGACGGGGACGTGGTCCTCCAGGTGGAAGGAGCTGTCGGCGCACTCCCAGGCGGTGAGGTCGGTGAAGGCGGCGGGCGCGGCGCCGGCGTCGGCCGTCGAGTCGGCCCAGGTGAGGACGGCTCCGCGGCGGGTGATCCCGTCGGCGGGGCGGCCGCGCAGGCCGGGGGCGAGGCCGCCGGGCGGCGTCAGGGCGGCGGGGTGGTCGTGCACTCCGAGCGCCTGGGCGGCGGCGTCGTTCATCGTCAGCGACAGCATGTGGCCCATGGTCGCAGCAGTTGGAGCAGGGGGCTGGGGTCCGGGCGGGGTGTCAGTCTCCTTGGGACCAGGCGGCGACGGGCAGCGAGAGGTAGACGCCGAAGTCGGTGAGCCCGGTCGCGGCGCGGATGTTCGCGTGGAGGGTGTCCACGCGTTCCTGGCGGTCGGCCGCGCGGCTGGCGAACCACTTCGACTTGACCTCGATCACCACCGCCAGGCCGCTGCGGTCCAGCGGGCCCAGCGGCCGGAAGCGCAGTTCGACGTCGCCGGGTCGCAGGTCCCCGTCGTACGGCTCCTCGGGGCACTCCACGGCCAGGGACACCAGGTGCGGCAGCACCGAGCCCAGCTCGCGCAGGGTGGACTCGGGCACGGTGGGCGCGTGGGTCACGTCGACGAGCGGCATGTCCGCCACCCTAGTCGGGGCCCCGGCCAGGGCCGGTGGTGTCTCCCGCGGAGCGGCCGCGGGAGACACCGCCGCCGGGGCTACAGGGTCTTGCTCGCCAGCAGGTTCCCCTGGGCGTCGTACGCGGCGAGCCTGATGCCGGTGAGGGGCTGGGGCTGGCCCTTCTCGGAGCCGGTGGGCTTGAGGGCGGACGCCCAGGCGTAGCCGCTGGCGTAGCCCGGGGTGCCGGGGAGCGAGGCGACGGTGGCCCAATGGGCCTGGCCGTCGAGTTCGACGGTCATCCGGGCGACCTGTCCGGGCCCGTGGTAGACGACGTTGTACAGGCCCTCCTGGTTCTGGGCGGGGTTGCGGTAGTACTGCATGGTGAGCTCGGTGGTGGCGCTCGCCGCCCAGGAGTAGCCGCCGCAGCCCGGGCCGCTGCCGTGGACGGAGGCGTCGTGGATGCAGATCTCCCGGTCCTTCAACGACATCCACCAGCCGGGGCGGTCCAGCGGCAGTTGCTGGCCGGGCTCGGCGACGACGGCCTCGGGGGCCGGTCCCGCCGGGAGCAGCGGGGCCTGCGCGGCCGGGGCCGCGGCCGGGGCGAGGGCCCTGCCGCCGTCCCGGGCGGACAGCACCGCGCCGGTGCCGACCGCCACCGCGAGCGCGGCCGCCACGGCCGACGCGCCCACCGCCATCCGCCGCCGCTGGCGGCGGGCGTGGATCCGTACGGGCTCGGCGGACCAGTGGGCCACCGTGAGCCGGGACGCCTCGTCGTGCAGGGCGCCGCGCACCATGTCCTCGGTGTCCATCAGCTGTTGTCTCCGTTCGTGCCGTCGGTCGTCGTAGCGCCGGCGCCCGCGTAGGGGGCCAGCGCCGGATGGGTGCGCAGTTTCGCCAGGCCGCGGCTGGCCTGGCTCTTCACGTTGCCCAGTGAGCAGCCGAGGATCTCGGCGACCTGCTGCTCGCTCATGTCCTCCCAGTAGCGCAGGACGACCACGGCCCGCTGGCGCTGGGGCAGTTGGGCCAGTGCCTGGAGCAGTACCGAGCGCTCCTCGACGTCGCGGTGGTCGGCGCCCGGGGTGTGCGCCCGCTCGGGGAGGACGGGTACGAGCAGCTGCCTGACCCTGCGGCGCCGGTGGCGGCTCAGGTTGTTGTTCACCAGGGCCCGGTGGACGTAGGCGTCCGGTTCCTGGAGGCGGCTGATCCGGGGCCAGTTCCGGAAGGCCTTCGCGAACGTCGCCTGTACGACGTCCTCGGCCTCGTGGTAGTCGCCGGTGAGCAGGTAGGCGGTGCGCACCAGCCGTGGCCAGCGCGAGGCGGCGTACCCCTCGAAGTCGAGCTCCCGCAGGCCGGGGCCGCCCGCGGCGGGCGGGGCGGGCCGGGGCCGGTCCTCCACCGGGGCGGGCAGTATCCTCGCGGTCATCCAGTTCCTCTTCACGTTCCGCGCGACGGCCCGACCGGGCCATCGCTCTGCCCTACTCACCGCCGCGACGGCGCAAGGGTTGCACGCCGGAACCGAATCCTCCGACCGGGGCCACGCGACCGGCCACCCGGGCTGCCGCTACCTGCGCCCCCGCCCGCCGCTCCTGAGGTCCGCCCGGCGCAGGCGGTTGCGGCCGTAGGCCCAGAGCACGGGGACGGTCACGGCGACGGCCACGACGGTGTCGGCCAGCAGCAGGGCGGGGACGCGCCACAGGGGGCGCAGGGCGCGGGAGAGGCGGTGCACGGTTCGGGGTCCTTTCCGGCGGGCCGGACGGGCGTCCGGCTTCCGTGGAAGCGGTGGAGGCGGTGGAAGTGGTGGAAGTGGTGGAAGTGGTGCAAGTGGTGGAAGTGGTGCAAGTGATCGTCACCGGGCGGGCGGGGTGCGCGGAACGGCCGTTCGGCCGAGGCCGGGGGCGGTGCCTCGGCCGAACGGTGGAGGTCCGGGGCGCCCGGGGCCGCGTACCGTGAACGACCATGATCACCTTCCCGGCGCGCGCCGAGTTCGCCTCCTGGGCCGCCGAGCGGCGCGGCCCGGCCATCGGGGTCGCCGCCGCGACCGCGGCCGCCGTCACCGCCGAGGCGTTCGCCACCGGCTTCGCGCCGACGGTCCTCGCGACGGTCGCGGTCGGCCTGCTCTGCCTGCTGGCCCTGCTCTCGCCGCCCCGCCTCCTGGTGCGCACCGGGTGGGCCGCGGTGACCGCCTCGATCGCCCTGTCCCTCGTCACGGGCCAGCTGCGGCACCGCCCCGAGGTCACCTTCGGCCTGACGGAGATGGGCGTCCTGCTGCTGCTCGTCACCCGGGCCGTGCGCTACCAGCCGCCCCGGCACCTGTTCCCGCTCGCCACCGCCGCCTGGCTGGCCACCCCGCTGCTCGTCCTGCGGCTGCCCGGCTCCGAGTGGGTGCACGTGGGCCGGTACGTGGTGCCGGCCCTGCTGCTCGCCGCCCCGGTGGCGGTCGTGCTCGGCCTGTACCTGCGGCTGCTCGACACCACCCGGGGGCGGGAGGAGAACGCCCGGCTGAACGCCCAACGGCTGGAGTACGCCCGCGAGTTGCACGACTTCGTCGGGCACCACGTCACCGCCGTCACCGCCCAGGTCAAGGCGGTGCGCTTCACCACGGCGGCGGGCTGCCCGCCCACACCGCAGGTGCTGGACCGGGCGCTGGCCGACATCGAGGACGCGGCCGCCCAGGCCACCGAGTCGATGCGGGCCATGGTCGCGCTGCTGCGCCGCCCGGACCGCCCCGCCCCGCTCTGCGCCCCCGCCGGCCTGGACGCCCTGCCCGCCCTGGCCGCGTCGCTGCGCGCCGCCGGACCGGCCGTCTCCCTCACCCTCGACCCCCGGCTGACCGCGACGCCCCCGGCGGACCACATCGCCTCCGCCGTCCACCACATCGTCCGCGAGTCGCTGACCAACATCCGCAAGCACGCGGCCCGCGCGGACACCGCCGGCATCGACGTACGGCTGTCCGCCGGCGACCCCGGCGTCCTGACGGTCTGCGTCACCGACGACGCGCCCCGGCCCGCCGCCGAACCGTCACCGGGCCGCGGCCGCGGCGGTTTCGGCATCGCGGGCCTGCGCGAGCGCGTGCACGCGCTGGGCGGGGAGCTGAGCGCGGGGCCCGGGCCGGTCGGCGGCTGGCAGGTCGCCGCCGAGATCCCGCTCGGCCGAAGCGCCCCCCGTCACGCTTCGTGACAGCTGGCAGGATGGGCGGCATGACCATCCGTGTCCTCCTCGCCGACGACCAGGTCACCGTGCGCGCCGCGTACCGGATGATCCTCGACTCCCAGCCGGACATGGAGGTCGTCGCCGAGGCCGGGGACGGCCGCACGGCGGTGGCCGAGGCCCTGCGGCTGCGCCCCGACGTCTGCCTGCTCGACATCCGGATGCCCGGCACCGACGGCCTGGAGGCCACCCGCCTGCTGGCCGGCCCCGACGCCGAGCACCCGCTCAAGGTCGTCATCGCGACCACCTTCGACCTCGACGAGTACGTCCACGGCGCGCTGCGCCACGGCGCCTGCGGCTTCGTCCTCAAGGACTGCTCGCCCGTCCTGCTCATCGAGGCCGTGCGCGCGGCGGCCGCGGGCGACTCGCTGATCTCCCCCTCCGTCGCCTCCCGGCTCCTGCGCGACCTCGCCTCCCGTCCGCCGGCGCGGCCCCGGCGCCGCGGCCCCGACACTCCCCCGCCCCAGGAGCCGCTCACCCCGCGGGAACGGGACGTCGTCGCGATGGTCGCCCGGGGACTGACCAACGACGAGGTCGCCGCCGCCCTCCACGTCACCCTCTCCACCGTCAAGACCCACCTCGGCAACGTCCAGCGCAAACTCGGCGCCCGCAACCGCGTCGAGGTCGCCGCCCGGGCCTGGCAGCACGGCCTGACCTGACCCGGGCGGCGGCAACGCGGCCGGGGCGCCGGGGCGGGTCAGCCGGTCTGCTCCTGCTCGGCCTCGACCTGGGCGTTCCACTCGCGCTTGGCGGCCCGCCAGGCCTCGTCGCTCTGGCCGAGCCGCCAGTAGCCCGAGACCGACAGCCGCTCGCGCGGGACGCCGCGCTCCACGCGCAGCAGGTACCGCAGGTCCTTCACGAAGCCGGCCTCGCCGTGCACGAACGCGGACACCGTGCCGGCGGGGAACTCCAGGGCGGCGACCGCCTCGACCAGCGCCTCGCCCACCGGGCGCGCGCCGCGGTGCAGCCAGTGGATCGCGGCCCCGGCGGGCGAGAGGACCTTCTGCTCCTCGGCGGCGTCCGCGACCTCGACGAAGGCGTGCACCACGGCGCCGGCCGGCATCCGCTCCAGCGCCGCGGCGATCGCGGGCAGCGCGCTCTCGTCGCCCGCCAGCAGGTGCCAGTCGGCGTCCGCGTCGGGGGCGTAGCCGCCGCCGGGGCCCAGGAAGCGCACCGTCTCACCGGGCTGCGCGCGGGCCGCCCAGGGCCCGGCGAGGCCCTCGTCGCCGTGCACCACGAAGTCGACGGTCAGCTCGTGCAGCGCCTGGTCCCAGGCCCGCACGGTGTACGTCCGGGTGACCGGCCGCTGCTCGGGCGGGAACTCCTCGCGGATCCGCGCGAGGTCGAAGGGCTCGGGGTAGTCCACGCCCTCGGGGGCGAAGAGCACCTTGATGTAGTGGTCGGTGAACTCGGTGGCGTCGAAGTCCGCCAGCCCCGCGCCGCCGAGGACCAGGCGCACCATGTGCGGGGTGATCCTCTCGGTGCGCAGCACCCGTGCCTCACGGGCGCGCGGTGTCCGGCGGGTCGGTTGCTCTGCCATGGTGCCCCCTGGGCCGTGTGGTCGTCGCGCTGCCTGGTTAGGCTTGCCTAAGTTAGCACTTCTGAGGCGGCGTCCGGTCCGGGGTGGGGCGGGGCTGTCGTGGGGCTCAGCGCGGCGGGTCGATCCTCTCGACCGGGCCGAAGTCGCGGAAGGTGCCGCGGGTGCGGATCTGGACGCCGCCCAGGTCGGTCTTCCGGTCGAAGCGGACGGTGCGGCCCTGGGCGTCGATCCACTGGTCGAGCCGGAAGCCCTCCACGCCCTTGCTCTTGAGGATCTTGTACTGCTCGGCCTCCAGGGGCTTCACCTGCTCCACGCCGACCGTGCCGGCGAGGTGGAAGCAGGGCGTGCCCTCGCAGTCCTCCATGCCCGTGCGGGCGGACGGGCCGAGGGCCAGCAGCGCCTTGGCGTAGCCGTGGTAGTCGGCGACCCGGTCGCCGAGCGGTGAGGTGCGCCAGCTGCTGCCGCTGCGGATGTAGGTGGTGCCGTCGCCGGTGACGACGACGTTCGGGGTGTCGCTGCCGCCGGCCACGTCGCCGCCGGCGGCGCTCATGGACTCGGTGAGCCGGCCGGAGCGGACCGGGCCGTTGAGGTTCACCCGGGCCTTGGTGCGCGAGTTGAGCGGGCCGGCCTCGGTGGTGAAGTCCTGGGTGGCCGCGTACGGGGTCGCCTCCGCGAGCGCGAGCGCCTTCTCCGGGTCGATCGCCCCGCCCGCCGTCGTGGCCACGGCGGTGGCGGTGGTCGCGGCGGCGGTGGGCGTCGGAGCGGCCGTGGGCGTGGGCGTGGGCGTCGGGGTGGCGGTCGGCGCGGCCCCGGCGGTGGTGGCCGGCGCGGTCGGCGAGGCGGTCGGCGCCTTGTCGTCGTCGCAGCCCACCAGGGCGGCGAGGGAGACCGTGGCGGCGGCGACGGCGAGCACGGTGGAGCGGCGCATGGTCAGGAGACCCCCCGGTCGGATGAAGTGACGGGGCATCCTGACACAGCGGCTGCTCCGCGGGCGAACCGATTCCCGCCGCCGTCGCCGCCCGGGGCCGGTGGTCAGCGCAGGACGAGGAGCTTGGTGCCCGGGACGAGCTTGCGGTTGACGGAGGTGGACTGGACGAAGACGGTGTAGGAGGGGTTCTCGCCGGGCTTGACGACGGCCTCCGCGGCGGGCAGGCCGAGGAGTCGGCGGGCGGCCGGGCCGGAGAAGACGCGGCCGGTCATCCGGCCGGTGGCCGGGTCCTTCTCGGCGACGGCGAGCTGCTTGTTGCCCTGGATCTTCTCGCGCTTGGAGAGCTCGTAGAAGGCGCAGCCGGTCGTGTAGGGGTGGCCGGAGCTGGTGACGAAGTCGCGGATGGGGGACGCCTCGTCGACGGGTATGAGGATGTACTTGCCGGTGTCCAGGGCGTCGAGGTTGGCCGTGACCTGGGTGGTGTCGAGGTCCTGGCCCATGGCGAAGAGGTTCTTGGTGCCGCGCACGCCCTGCTCGCGCCCGCGCAGGAAGCTGGTGGCGGCGGACTTGACGGTGCCGATGGCCTCCTCGACGCCCTTGCTGGAGTCGGCGTCCCAGATGGCGATGTTGCCGGCCGGGAAGCCGTACTCCTGGGCGGTGCGCTTGGCGAGGGAGTTGGGGACCAGGATGGCGGAGGTCCAGTGGTCGGGGAGGCCGTCCATGGCGCCCTGGATGCGGTCGAGCCAGGAGCGCAGGACGGCGGCGCCCTGGCCGCCGTTCATCCGGGTGTGCATCTGGCCGCTCTGGGAGCAGCCGGAGGCGTTCTCCTCGCCGTCGGTGACGACGACCTGGAGGAAGGAGTGCTCGCCGTAGCCCTCCCAGATGTTCTTGAGGTCGTCGACGGACTTGACGGCGGCCTCGATCAGGGCGGTGGCGCCGTTGTCGACCTGGTAGAGGCCGCGCAGGGAGGGCAGGTGCTTGACGTCCATGTCCCAGACCAGGTTCTGCACCTCGTGGTCGAAGGCGTAGAGGCTGATCCGGGTCTCGTGGCCGAGGCGGTCGGACTCCTCCTGGAGGCCCTTGACGAACTCGTCGACGACGCGGACGAGTTGGGCCTGGTGCTGGCGCATCGAGCCGGACTTGTCGACCACGAGGGAGACGTGGTTGACCTTGTGCTTGATCCTGTTCGCGGACATGGCTATCCCCTTTTCCGGCGCGCTTGCGAGGCATTTCCGGAGTCTCTCGCGGGGTTCGCCCGCGGCGCCTTTCGGCGTTCCCTCCAGCGTTGTGACCACTCTAGGGGCGGGCACTGACATCGCGTCGGGCGCCGGCGGGCGGGGTCGCGGGCGCCGTCGGCCGGGGGGTCAGGCCTCGTCGGCCTCGTCCTGCTCCTCGTCGTCGGCGCGGGAGAGGGCGTCGGTGATCAGGCGGGTGGCGAAGTCGCGGTCGTCGCCGCAGATGCGGTTGACGTACTCGGCGAGCAGGGTGGCGGTGGCTTCCAGGGGGTTCATCTCGGCGTCGGTCCAGGGGCCGTACTGGGCGCGCCACAGGTTGGGGCTCAGGTCGCCGGCGGCGGCGACGAGCAGGCCGGCCATGGTGGGGACGACCTCGGGGCGGAAGGTGCGGGGCATCATGCGCATGGTGGCCAGGAGGCTGGGCAGCACGTACTCGATGACGTCCTTGCCCTGGTCCTCGCAGGCCTTCCGCAGCCAGTTCATGTACAGGTAGATGAGGGTGCAGGCGCCCTCCAGCAGGGCGGCGAAGCCGTCCGGGCCCAGCGAGGCGGCGAGGTGGTCGACCATCTCGCGGTGTGCGGGGTCGGCGCCGGTGCGGCCGTCGTAGAGGGCCTTGAGCCGGGAGTCGATGACCATGAGCGCCGCGCTCACGTCGCCGGCGGGGGCGTACTGGGGGTCGCAGGGCGAGGTCACGGGACTCCTCCGGGGCGGGTGCCGACGGCCGCGGCGGGGCGGCCGCTCCCAGCAGAGCGGACCGGGGCCGGGCCGGGGGCGGGAACCGGCCCGGCGTCACCCGGACGGGAGGAGGAGGCCGGGGTGTTGACGGGTCGGCGGGCCCCGGCGCCCGGTCAGGGCTTGAGGGCGACGCCGGCGTAGAAGGAGACCTGGGCGTCGGTGACGCCGGCCGGCAGCAGGTCGGCCTCGTCGGTGCCGTCGGGATGCCAGCGGTGGGCGGGGACGATGCCCGGGTCGAGCAGGTCCAGGCCCGCGAAGAGGGTGGCGAACTCGGCGCGGGGGCGCAGCCGCAGGGAGGTGCCGGCCTGGTTGTAGATCTCCTGGACCTTGGAGGCGCCGGGCGGGTCGAGTTCGGCGGTGGCGTGGGAGAGGACCAGGGCGGAGCCGGACGGCAGGGGGTCCAGGAGGTGTTCGACGATGGCGTGGGCGTCGTCGAGGTCCGGGACGAAGTGGAGCAGGGCGATCATCGACAGGACGACCGGCCGGTCCAGGTCGAGGGTCCGGGCGACCTGGGGGGTGGCCAGGATGGCGGCGGGGTCGCGGACGTCGCCGTGGACGTAGGCGGTGCGGCCCTGGGGGGTGCTGGTCATCAGGGCGCGGGAGTGGGCCAGCACGACGGGGTCGTTGTCGGCGTAGACGACCCGGGCGGCGGGTTCGACGGCCTGGGCGACCTCGTGGAGGTTGGGCGAGGTGGGGATGCCGGTGCCGATGTCCAGCCACTGGCGCAGGCCGCGCCGGGCCAGGGCGCGGGTGGCGCGGTGCATGAAGGTGCGGTTGGCCCGCACGGCGGTGCGCATGGTGGGGAAGACGGTCAGGACGCGTTCGGCGGCTTCGCGGTCGACGGCGAAGTTGTCCTTGCCGCCGAGGAAGTAGTCGTACATCCGGGCGCTGTGCGGGATGTCCTGACGTATCTGCGGCGCCGCCGGCTGCTCGGGGTCGGGCTCGGTCGCGGTCATCCAGGATCCCCCCATGCTCATTCGTGTCCCTTCTTGATCACACCGGGCCGGGGCAGTCTAGCCAACTCGCCGGTGTCGCGCGGGAAGTCGGCGGGGGCGGGTGGGGCTCGGCCGTCCCGGGCATTTTCCGCCGCGTCCGGCGGCCGGTCGCGTACGGGCGGCCCGGGATGTGGCAGGTAGGAGGGCGGCGGCCCCGCCGAGTGCCCCGGCGCGGGCGGGGCCGGCCCCTTCCCCCCTGCTGTCAGCTCCTGCTGTCACCTCCTGCGATCGAACGGAGTCCCCATGCGTCGACACCGCGGCGTCCTGCTGACCGCCGCCCTCCTGGCCCAGCTGGCCGCCGGGCCCGCGCACGCCGCGCCGGCCGGCGGAGGGGAGGAGGCCGGGCAGTGCGGGGTGGTGCGCAGCGGTGACGCGCCGCTGGGCGGGGCGCGGGTGACGCTGTACCAGGCCGGGGAGGGCGGGGGCGGGCGGCCGCGGGTGCTGGCCCGGGGGCGCAGTGACGGGCAGGGGCGGTTCAGCCTGGACTACCGGCGGCCGCGGGACGCGCGGGCGGTGCTGTACGTGCTGGCCGACCTGCCGGGCCGCGGGGGCGGGGACGGGCGCGGTACGGACCGGGGCGGTACGGACGGCCGGGAGGCGCCGGAGGGGGCGGGCGGCGGGCCGGTGACGCTGGCCGCGGTGCTCAGCGGTGCCGGGGCGCCGCCCGAACTGGTCGTCAACGAGCGGACCACCGTGGCCGTGGCCTACGCGCTGGCCCGTTTCACCGGCCCGGACGGCGTCGCGGGCTCCTCCCCCGGGCTGCCGAACGCCGCCGCCCTCGCGCACAACCTGGCCGACACCGGCACCGGCGGCATCGCCCCGCTGCTGGCCGCGCCGCCCAACGGCGCGCTGACCTCGACCATGGCCGAGGTCAACTCCCTGGCCAACCTGCTGGCCTCGTGCGTCACCGGCGACTCCTGCGGGCGGCTGCTGGAGCTGGCCCGGCCGCCGGGCGGCGAGCGGCCGCGCAACACGCTGCTGGCCGCCGTGAACATCGCCCACGACCCGGGCCGCAACGCCGCCGAGCTGTTCGCGCTGGCCGCCACCACCGAGCGCTACCGGCCCGCGCTGGGCGCCGCGCCGGACGCCTGGACGGTGGCGCTGCGCTACGCGGGCAACGGGCACGAGCTCGACGGCCCCGGCAACATCGCCTTCGACGCGGACGGCAACGCCTGGGTCAGCAACAACTACCGCTACGGCCCGGACCCGACGGTGCCGGTCTGCGGCAGCGACACGGTGCTCAAGTTCACCCCCACCGGGCAGGACGCCCCCGGCGCCCCCTACCGCGGCGGCGGCCTGTACGGGGCCGGCTTCGGCATCACCGTGGACGCCAGGGGCAGTGCCTGGGTCGCCAACTTCGTTTTCCAGGGCCATGGTTGCCCACTCGATCCGACGCCGTTGGAGCGCAGCCTCTCCCAGTTCGCCCCGGACGGCACCCCGCTGTCGCCGCCCGCGGGCTGGCGCGGGGCGGGCATCGTCCAGCCGCAGGGCATGGCCGCCGACCGGGCCGGCACGGTGTGGGTCGCCAACTGCGGTTCGGACAGCGTGGCGCGGATCCCGGACGGCGACGGGGCCGCGGCCCGGGAGATCCCCACGCCCGGCCTGCACAAGCCCTTCGGCGCGGCGGTGGACCCGGCCGGGCGGCTGTGGGTGAGCGGCAACGGCAGCGACAGCGTCCAGGTGGTGGGCCCCGACGGCGCGCTGGAGCGGACCGTCGCCGGAGGGGGCCTGCGCCGGCCGCTGGCGGTGGCCACCGACAGCCGGGGCAACGCCTGGGTGAGCAACAGCGGCATCCTGCCGGTGCCCTGCGGGGACAGCACCCCCGGCGATCTGGCGGACGCGCTCGGCGGCGAGGACGGCCCGCGCCCGGGCGCCTCGGTGACCCTGATCGGGGCGGACGGGACACCGGCGCCCGCGCCCTTCGCCAACGGCGGGCTGTTCCTGCCCTGGGGGGTGGCCGTGGACGGGGACGACACCGTGTGGGTGGCCAACTTCGGCGGCCACCGCGTCGCCCGGCTGTGCGGGGTCAACCTGGCGGCCTGCCCGCCCGGGGTGCGCACCGGTGAGCCGATCTCGCCGCCCGGCACCGGGTACACGAGCGACGGGCTGGAGCGCAACACCGGCGTGCAGATCGACCCCTCGGGCAACGTCTGGCTGGCCAACAACTGGCGCACCGTACCGGTGCAGGCCAACCCGGGCGGGCACGAGCTGGTGGTGCTGGTCGGGGCGGCGGCGCCGGTGGGCACGCCGCTGCTCGGCGGGGGCGGGCGGCCCTGACCCGACGGTAGGAGGGCGCGGCGGCGGAGGCGGGGTCGGCGGCCGTCGGGGCGACTACCCGCCGGTACCGGAGGGCCGCGGCGGCCCGCGGGGAACACTGCGCCGGTTCGGCGCACCAGCGCGCAGGAGACCCCGGGAGCCCGTCCATGCCGCCGTCCGCCCGCCGTGTCCCCCCGGCCGCCGCGACGCCGCCGCCCGCCAGGCGCGCGGCGCTGCGGCGCCTGGGCGAGTGGTGCGCGCGCCACTCCGTGCTCGTCCTCGTGCTGTGGATCGTCGCCCTGGCCGGCGTCCAGGCCGCCAACCGGACGGTCGGCGGCAGCTACTCCGACGACTTCTCCCTGCCCGGCACCCAGGCCCAGCAGGGCCGGGACGTGCTGCAGGCGCACGAGCCGGCCGCCGCGGGCACCAGCTCCCAGGTGGTGCTGCACGACGCCCAGCAGCTGACGGGCTTCCAGCCGCAGATCGCCCAGACCGTCACGGCGCTCCAGCAGCTGCCGCACGTGATCAGCGCGCAGAGCCCGCTGCCGCCGGCCGGGCAGAGCGCCCCGCCGGGCGGGCCGCTGGCCCCCGACGGGCTGACCGGGTACATCACCGTCCGCTTCGACACCACCCCGGCGCTGCTGGGCCACGACTACCTGGGCGGGGTGGACGCGGCGGTGACGCCGCTGCGCCAGGCCGGGGTGCAGGTGGAGTACGGCGGGCCGCTGGGCGAGCTGGCCCGGCCGGCGGCGGACGACCGCTCCAGCGAGGTGATCGGCTTCGCGGTGGCGGTGGTGGTGCTGCTGGTGGGGTTCGGCAGCGCGATCGCGGCCGGGCTGCCGCTGCTGACGGCGCTGATCGCGGCCGTGGTCGGGCTGGGCGCGCTGGGGCTGGTCGCGGCGCTGTCCACCTTCGCGACCGTGGCGCCGACCCTGGCCACGATGATCGGCATCGGGGTCGGCATCGACTACGCGCTGTTCCTGCTGACCCGGCACCGGCAGAACCTGATGGACGGGGTGGACCCGGTCGCCTCCGCCGGGCAGGCGGTGGCCACCAGCGGACGGGCGGTGCTGGTCTCCGGCTGCACGGTGATCATCGCGCTGTCCGGGCTGTCGGTGTCGGGCATCTCCTTCATCGCCAAGCTCGGGGCCGCGGCCGCCGTCACGGTGGTGTCGGCGGTGCTCGGCGCGCTGACCCTGCTGCCGGCGCTGATGGGGCTGATCGGGCGCCGGATGGACCGCTTCGCCGTGCGCCGTCCGATCGCCGAGGCCGGGGGCGGCGGCGAGGGCGGCGGGAGCTGGCACCGCTACGCCCGGCGGGTGGAGGCGAACCCGTGGCGCTACCTGGTCGCCGGGGTGGTCGCGCTCGGGGTGCTGTCGATCCCGCTGTTCTCCATCCAGCTGGGCCACATCGGCGACGGCGCCGACCCGACCTCCTTCACCGACCGGCGCGCCTACGACCTGGTCTCCCAGGCCTTCGGCCCGGGGGCGAACGCGCCGCTGACCGTGGTGGTCGACCAGAGCGCCGTGGCGGACGGGTCGCGGGCCGGCGTGCAGGGCGCCGTGCAGCAGGCCCTCACCGGCCTGCCCGGCGCGGCGAGCACCACCCCGCTGCAGACCAGCCCGGACGGCGCCGTGCTGTTCGCCACCGTCGTCCCGGCCGGCGCCCCGCAGGACCGGGCCACCACCGACCTGGTCAACCACCTGTCGGACACCGTGCTGCCCGACGCGGTGGCGGGCAGCGGCGCCAGGACGTACGTGACCGGCAACACCGCGGCCCAGGTCGACTTCCTGGACATCGTCTCCGGCCGGCTGGTCCTGATCATCGCGGTGGTGGTCGCGCTGGCCTTCCTGATCATCCTGGCGGTCTTCCGCGGCCTGCTGGTCGCCGTCAAGGCCGCGGTGCTCAACCTGCTGTCGATCGCCGCCTCGTACGGGGTGGTGGTGGCGGTGTTCCAGTGGGGCTGGGGCGGGCCGGCGCTCGGGGTCGCGGGGCAGGTCCCGATCGAGAGCTACGTGCCGATGATGATGTTCGCGATCGTCTTCGGGCTGAGCATGGACTACGAGATCTTCCTGCTCTCGCGGGTCCACGAGTCCTGGGGGCGCCCCCGGGGCAGGCAGGTCTCCGTGGCGCACGCGCGGGAGATAACCGCGCGGGGGGTAACCAGCGCCGCGCAGATCATGGTGTGCG
>NZ_JBHZCN010000007.1:134173-138437 GCF_042755465.1 Kitasatospora sp. NPDC059160
CGCGTTCTCTTGCTCGGTCCTTTTTTTTTTTTGCGCGTGGGGGTGGGGCTTTAGCTCTCACCCCTCTTCCTCCGGGCGGGGGGGGCCCCCGCGGCCGGGCCCCCCCCCCGCCCCCCCCCAGGACTCCGTGGCGCACGCGCTGGAGATCACCGCGCGGGTGATCACCTGCGCCGCGCTGATCATGGTGAGCGTGTTCGCCGCGTTCATCGTCAGCGACAACGTGGTGATCAAGATGATGGGGCTGGGCCTGGCGGTCAGCGTGCTGGTGGACGCCACGGTGGTGCGGCTGCTGCTGGTGCCGGCGGTGATGACGCTGCTGGGGCCGGCCGCCTGGTGGACGCCGCGCTTCCTGGACCGGGTGCTGCCGCACATCGACACCGAGGGCGCGGGCGAACAACCGTAGGGCGGGCGCGGCGTCCGGCGGGCGCGGTGGTCAGCGGGCGCGGCGTCCGGCGGGTGCTCGGTCAGCGGGCGCTGCCGAGGTCGCGGTCGTGGTCGGCGCCCTCCAGCAGGAGGGTGGTCTCCTCGATCCGGCGGAAGCGGCCGTCGGGGGCGAACTCGGCGAAGAGGTAGACCTCCATGCGGACGGTGGAGCCGTCGGTCTTGGTGATGGTCATGGTGTGGCGGTCGGCGTAGCGGTGGCCGTCGACCAGCTCCTCGTGGACCTCGACGGAGCCGTCGGCCACGACCGTGCGCAGGTGGGCGATGTGGGCCAGGAACTCGCCGCGGTCGTCCCAGCGGCCGTCGGTGCGCTGGCGGTAGTCGGGGGCGAAGTGCCGGTCGACGGCCTCGTGGAGGTCCAGGCCCGGGGTGAGGAGCAGGTCGGCGAGGGCGGTGGTGATGTCGGTGTGCTGCACGGGGTCCTCCGATGACTTGTCACGAGAAAGTGCGTGCCTCAGGCACGCATCTGACAGTACAGGAAAAGCGTGCGCAGCGCACGCTAATCTGAGGGGGTGACGAATCCGACCGGACACGAGATCGCCGAGGCCCTGGGACTGCTGCTGCGGCGCAGCACCCGCACCGGCCTGCACGCCCAGCTGACCGACGGCCTGGGGGAAGCCGTCGACGAGCTCACCTACCCGGTGCTCAGCGGCCTGGCCCGCACCGGCCCGTGCAGCGCCGCCGACCTGGGCCGCGAGATCGGGCTGGACCGCACCACCGTGACCCGCCGCGCCGACCGGCTGGAGGAGGCCGGGCTGCTGCGCCGCGAGGCCGACCCCGGCGACCGGCGCGCGACCCTGCTCGTCCTCACCGACCGCGGACGGGACGCGGTACGGGCCACCCGGCAACGCCTGGCGGCCCGCATCGAGGACTCCCTCGCCTCCTGGCCGGCGGACGACGCCCGGGCCTTCGCCCGGCTGCTGCGCACCTTCGTGGACGAGGGGCCGTTCCAGGGCTGACACCCCGGGCCCGGGGTTCCGGGCCCCGGGCCGTCGGACCAGGATCCGGGTCCGGGTCCGGGTCCGACGGCCCGGCGCGGTGATCGACCAGGCGGGTCACGGCGGGCGCCCGGCCGTTTCCCCGGGTCCGCGGGCGGTGATCCCTTGCCCCCGAACCACCCGGCCACCCGGCCGCCGGCACCCGCACCGCCCTCCGGAGGATCCGTCATGTCACCGCGCCCCCGCCGCCGTCCACGGCCCGCCGTCACCGCCCTGCTGACCGCGTCGCTGGCCGCCTCGCTCGCACTGGCCCCCGCCGCCGGCGCCGCCGCGGGCGGCGGGCCCGAGGGCCGCCAGGACGGCCGCCAGGACGGCGACCGGGCGCTGCGGGCCCGGCTGCAGGAGCTGGTGGACCGCCCGGACGGCCCGCCCGGCGCCATCGCCGTCCTGCGCGAGGACGACCGGGTGCGGGTGATCCGGGCCGGCACCGCCGAACTCGGCACCGGCCGCCCGCCCCTCACCGAGGACCACATGCGCCTGGCCAGCGCCGCCAAGGCGTTCAGCGGCGCCGTCGCCCTGCGGCTGGTGGACTGCGGACTGCTCGGCCTCGACGACACCCTCGCCGCCCGGCTGCCCGCGCTGCCCGCCGACTGGGGCGCGGTGACGCTGCGCCAGCTGCTCAACCACACCAGCGGGCTGCCCGACTACAGCAGGGCCCCGGCCTTCGGCGACCTGCTGAGCGCCGACCCCCACCACGTCTTCGACTCCCGCCGCCTGCTGGACTTCGTCGCCGACGAGCCCCTGGAGTTCACCCCCGGCACCCGCTACCAGTACTCCAACTCCGACAACATCGCCGTCGCCCTGATGGCCGAGGCCGCCACCGGGCAGCGCTACGAGGACCTGCTCGCCTCCGAGGTCTACCGCCCGCTCGGACTCACCCGCACCAGCCTGCCCTCCGGCTACCGGCTGCCGAGGCCCTACCTGCACGGCTACGCCGTCGAACCGCCCGCCCCGCCGCAGGACGTCAGCACCGAGTACGGCGCCTCCGGCTCCTGGGCCTCGGGCGGCCTGGTCTCCACCCCCGCCGACTTCAACGCCTTCGCCGCCGCCTGGGCGGGCGGCCCGCTGATCGGCGACGCCACCCGCGCACAGCAGCGGACCTTCGTCGACGGCGCCTCCGAACCCGCCGGCCCCGGCACCAACCACGCCGGACTGGCGATCTTCGAGTACACCACCCGCTGCGGCACGGTGTACGGCCACACCGGCAACACCCCCGGCTACACCCAGCTCGGCGCGGGCACCGCCGACGGGCGGCGCAGCCTGACCGTCTCCGTCACCACGCAGGTCAACCGGAGCGGCACACCGGACCTGCTGGCGCACCTGCGGGCGGTCGAGGAGGACTTCGTCTGCGCACTGCTGGCCCCCTGACCGGGCGCGGCCCCGGACGCGGACCGGGCGCGGGTACGGGGCTGGGCACGGGGCAGGCACGGGGGTCCGGGCCGGCGGCCGGGCCGGGATCGGTTACGGTCGACGGTCCGGCAGCGGCCGGGCCGGGAAGCGGAGCGGGAAGGGGGCGGCGAGGTGGCCGCGGTGACGGGGAGCGTGTTCCGGGGCGAGGGCGTGCCCGCGCGGGAGCGGTTCGACTGCTGGCGGGAGCTGATCGGGCGCACCCGGGCCAGCGAGATGACCAGCGAGCACGCCGACGACTTCCGGGCGGAGATGCGGCGCCTGGAGCTGGGGCCGGTGACCCTGCTGCGGTCCTCGTTCCCGCCGACGCGCTTCCGGCGCTCCGCCGCCATGGTGCGGCGCACGGACCCCGGGGTGTACCACCTGACGATGCCGCTCGACGGCGGGCTGTCACTGACCCGCGGCGCCAAGGAGCGCACCCGCACCTTCGGCCGGGGCGACCTGTACCTGGTGGACAGCTCCCACCCCTACGAGGTGCGGGCCCTCGGGGCCCGGGGCGGCGGCCGCCGGGAGCAGCGGACCGAGGCCGTGGGGATCGACTTCCCGGCCGCGCTGCTGCCGCTGCCGCCGCACCGGCTGCGCGACCTGCTGGGGCGGGGGTTCTCGGTGCGCGAGGGCACCTGCGCGCTGCTGTCGGACTTCCTGGTCGGGCTGGACCGGCAGGCGGCGGCGCTGGACCCGGCCGGGGCGGCCCGGCTGGGCACCATCGCGGTCGACCTGGTCGCCGCCTGGGTCGCCGGGGAGCTGGAGGCCGAGGCGGCCGTGCCGGAGGACACCCGCCAGCGCGCCCTGGTGGAGGCGGTGCGCGCCTTCGTGCGGCGCAACCTCCAGGACCCCGAGCTGTCGCCGGCGGTGATCGCCGCCGCCCACCACGTCTCCGTCAGCCACCTGCACCGGGTCTTCACCCGGCAGTCCGGGGAGTCCGGGGACGGCCGGACGCTGGCGGCCTGGATCCGCGGGCAGCGGCTGGAGCGGGCCCGGCGCGACCTGGCCGACCCGGCGCTGCGCACCCTGGCGGTCCAGGCCGTCGCCGCCCGCTGGGGCTTCCCCCGGGCCGACGACTTCAGCCGCGCCTTCCGGGCCGCGTACGGGCTCTCGCCCCGTGAGCACCGCCACCGGGCCGCGGCCGAGCGGGCGCGGGACGGCGACGCGTAGACGCATTGCCAAGGAAGTGGAGACGCAGGGACAACACGGGCGCCGCGCGCACTGGCATCCTCCACGAGGAACACCGCGACGCGCCGGGCCCGTCAGCCCCGCGCGGCAGAACCACCGGTGGCCCGGCACGCCACGGGGGGGGGGGGCGGGGCCCCCGGGCGGCCGGGGCACCCGGGGCCCACCCTGGTGCCCGGGCCGCACCCGGCGCCCGCCACCCAGGCCTTCGGCGCGGTCGGCGCCGGCGACCAGACCTCGGTGATGCC
>NZ_JBHZCN010000008.1:0-87099 GCF_042755465.1 Kitasatospora sp. NPDC059160
GGTGGGCGGGGTGCTTGTCGGGGTGGTGGCTGACGGGCGGCCAGGGCGTGTGCTCGGTGGGGGGCCCGGGGGGGGGGGCCCACCGCCGGGGGCCCCCCCCCCCCCCCCGTCCGGTCGGTGGACCGGGAGAGTGACCGGGAGGCCTAGAACAGGCCGTCCAGCTCGCGCAGCAGCGCGGCCTTCGGACGGGCACCGGTGATCTGCTTCACCGGCTGGCCGTCCTTGAAGAGGATCAGGGTCGGGATCGAGATCACGTTGTACTCGGCGGCGGTCACCTGGTTGGCGTCCACGTCGAGCTTGGCGATGGTCAGCTTGTCGCCGTTCTCGGCCGCGATGTCCTCCAGGACCGGGGCGACCTGGCGGCACGGGCCGCACCAGGTGGCCCAGAAGTCGACTAGTACGGGCTTGTCGCTCTCCAGGACGTCGGACTTGAAGGTCGCGTCGGTGACGGTGGTGGTGGCGCCGGCCACGGGGACTCCTCGGGTTAGGACGGAGGGGGCTGCTGCCAGGTGAACAACGGGCGGGCCCGTTCTGTTTCTGCCTGGCCGGGGCGGGGGTGTTTCACGTGGAACACCCCCGCGGGGTTCGGTCGGTGGCGGGGAGGTCAGACCGCGACGGCGGTCTTGTTCTCCGCGTCGTCCAGCGCGGCCAGGTAGCGCTCGGCGTCCAGCGCGGCGGAGCAGCCGGTGCCGGAGGCGGTGATGGCCTGGCGGTAGGTGTGGTCCACGACGTCGCCGGCGCCGAACACGCCCTCGACGTTGGTCCGGGTCGAGGGGGCGTCGACCTTGAGGTAGCCCTCGCCGTCGAGGTCCAGCTGGCCCTTGAAGAGGTCGGTGCGCGGGTCGTGGCCGATCGCGATGAACAGGCCGGTGACGGGCAGCTCGCGCAGCTCGCCGGTGGCGGTGTCGCGCAGGGTGACGCCGGTCAGCTTCGGGTCGCCGTGGATGGCCTCGACCGCGCTGTTCCACTCGAAGCGGATCTTCGGGTCGGCGAAGGCGCGCTCCTGCATCGCCTTGGAGGCGCGCAGGCTGTCACGGCGGTGGATGATCGTGACGCTCTTGGCGAAGCGGGAGAGGAAGGTCGCCTCCTCCAGGGCCGTGTCGCCGCCGCCGACCACCGCGATGTCCTGGTCGCGGAAGAAGAAGCCGTCGCAGGTCGCGCACCAGGAGACGCCGCGGCCGGAGAGCTTGTCCTCGTTGGGCAGGCCGAGCTTGCGGTGCTGGGAGCCGGTGGTGACGATCACGGCGCGGGCCCGGTGGACGTTGCCCTCGGAGTCGGTGACGGTCTTGATCTCACCGGTGAGGTCCACCGCGACGATGTCGTCCGGGATCAGCTCGGCGCCGAAGCGCTCCGCCTGAGCCCGCATGTTGTCCATCAGCTCGGGGCCCATGATGCCGTCCCGGAAGCCCGGGAAGTTCTCGACCTCGGTGGTGTTCATGAGCGCACCACCGGCGGTGACGGCTCCCTCGAAGACCAGCGGCTTGAGGGAGGCGCGGGCCGTGTAGAGCGCGGCCGTGTAGCCTGCCGGGCCGGAACCGATGATGATCACGTTACGGACGTCGCTCACTGCTTCTCCTGGTTCGCATCGCGACCCGCGTTTGCTGCGGGGAGGGCGGTCCTGCTCCGCCGCCCGGGACAACGACTGACCAGTCTCTCGCATTCCCAGGCGGATCAGTACCAGGCGCCCGAACTCCGGAAGCGGCGTGCCGCCCTGGTCGTCGATCGCATGGGAACGGCCGTCCGGTGGCTGGGAAGGGCCGTTCAGTGGCCGGGGACGGTCCGTTGCAGGACGACCGGGCCGCAGTCGGGGGAGCGCAGGAAGACGTCCACGAAACCGGGCCGACCGGCGGCGGGGTAGACCAGGACGTCCACCGGGGAGCCCTGGTAGCTGCCCCGGTCGGTGGCCAGCGGGGTGCCCGGGGCGGGGGCGCGGCAGGCCGCGGGGGAGACCGGTGCGGCGGGTGAGGCGGGGCCGGAGAGCTCCGGCCCCGAGCCGTCGGCGGGCGCGGCGCCGGACTTGGCGGGCCCGGTGGCGCGCAGCCCGGGCTGGGAGCCGGAACGGTCCAGCAGCTGCTGCACCTGGGCGGCGAGCTGGTCCTCCCGGTAGACGGTGCCGGGGCCCGCCAGGTGCGGGGTGCGGGCGCTCTGCTCGCCGGGGGAACCCGCGGTGCCCGCCGAGGCCGCGGAGACGGCGGAGGTGCGGGTGGCGGAGTCGTCCTGGTGCAGCAGCAGGGCCCCGCCCAGCCCGACGGCGGCCAGCGCGGCGGCCGCCCCGAGCAGCACGGCGAACCGGCGGCGGCGCGGGCGGGGGCGGCCGGGGCCGGGGGCCGAGGCCGGGCGCGAGGGGGGCGCGGAGGGCGCCGCGGCGGCCCGTACGGGCACGGTGGGGAACTCCGTCCGGCGGGCGGTGGCGGGGGCCCGCTCGGGGCCTGCGGTGGGCCGGGCCGGGGAGGGGCGGTCGGCGCGGGCCGCCTCGGCGAGGGCGGCGTCCAGCCGGGCGGCGACGTCGGCGGGCATCGGTTCGGGCTCGACGGTGCCGAGCAGCGCCTGCACCTCGGCCAGCGCCTCGACGGTCCCGCGGCACTCGGCGCAGCCGTCCAGGTGCCGCTGCAGGGCCTCGGCGGCCCCGGCGGGCTCGACCAGGCCCTCGGCGAGGTCGGCCAGCTCGTCGACCGAGGGGTGGGCGTCGGCGGGTCCGGGGGAGGAGAGGGGGGCGTTCATCGGGTGCTCGCGTCTCCTTCCAGCATCGTGCGGCCGGTGCTCGTGCCTGTCCCTGTGACGGTGCGGGGGCCCGTCGGGTTCCCCCTGGTCCGGTCCGGCGGGGGCGGGGCGGTGCCGGACGGGTCGGGGGCGGTGCGTCCCGGGGGCCGGCCGGCCGGTGTTTCACGTGAAACGTTCCGTCCGCCGCCGTTGCTGTCGCCGTTGGTGTCGCCGTTCCCGCCGTCCCCGCCGTCGCTCTCGCGCAGGTGCCGGACCAGTGGGAGCAGCCGGGCCCGGCCGCGGGCGCAACGGCTCTTCACGGTGCCGACCGGGACGCCCAGCAGCTCGGCGGCCTCGGCGACCGGGTAGCCCTGCATGTCGACCAGGACCAGCGCGGCCCGCTGCTCGGGGGGCAGCTCGGCGAGCGCGGCGGTCAGCTCGCGCTGCACCTCGGCCCGGACCACCGGGGAGTCGGCCGGCTCGGCGGAGCCGACCAGGCGGTCCAGCCGCTGCGGGTCCTCGTCCAGCGGGGTGGTGCGCCGGGTGGCGCTGCGCCGGGCGCGGTCCAGACAGGCGTTGACCACGATCCGGTGCAGCCAGGTGGTGACCGCCGAGCGGCCCTGGAAGCCGGCGGCGGCCCGGAAGGCGGAGACCAGGGCGTCCTGGAGGGCGTCCGCGGCCTCCTCGCGGTCGCCCAGGGTGCGCAGGGCGACCGCCCAGAGGCGGTCCCGGTGGCGGTTCACCAGCAGGCCGAAGGCCTCCTGGTCGCCGGCGACGTGCCGGGCGAGCAGCGTCGCGTCGTCGTCCGCCACTGTCACCCCTTGTCGCCGCGGGTCGTTCCGGGTCTGGACCGTGCGGTCAGCCGGAGACCTTTACCTCGGCGACGTGGCCGCGGTACCTGCCGTCGGAATCCTTGTTCAGAGAGGTCAGCCAGATCAAGAGGTAACGCGTGGTGACCGGCGATTCGAGGGCGTAGTCGACGTTGAGGCCGGCCTTCCTGGCCGCGACGACCGAGAAGCTCTCCGGCCTGGCCGCGGTCGGGTTGGCGGCGGCGGACGCGTTGGGCACGCGCACCTCCGCGGCCTGCTCGCCGTCCTTGAACTGGACGGTCACCGAGGAGACCGACTGCGGTGAGCCGAGGTCGATCAGCAGTCCGGTGCCCACCTTGAGGGCGGGCGGCTTGGGGCCGAGCTGGTCGACGTACCAGCCGGTGGTCCAGGCGGTGTTCGGGTCGCCGTCGATGGCGTTCTTGACGCTGTCGGTGCCTTCGGGACCGTCGCCCAGCGGGTTGTACGACTCCGCGCCCTTGATCTGGATCGGCACCGGCGTGTGGGCCGTCGGGCGGGCGCTCGCGGCGGTGCTGCTGATCGAGGTCTGCGGGGTGGCGACGGCCTGGTTGCTGTTGCGCAGGCTGCCGACGAACTGCCAGGAGGCGACGCCGATCGCGCCCAGGGCGACCGTCCAGGCGGTGGCCTTGACCACCCGGCGCAGCCGGCGCCTGGTGCGCCGGGCGGCGGTGGGCCGGGAGGAGGCCGGCAGCGGGGCGACCGTCGTGTCGGCCACCCGGGTGGGGATGGGCGCGGTCGGGAGGGCGTGGCCGTGGTGCCGGGGCGGGGTCGGGAAGGCCGGCAGCTCGGGCTCGGGCTGCCGGATCCGGGGCAGCTTGGCGATCGCCCGGACCAGCTCCTCCGGGGTGGTGATCGGCTCGGCGTGGTGCGGCGGGTGGTCGAACAGGGCGCGCGCCGCGAGCTCGGACAGACCCTTGTGGACGCCCGCGCGGACCTGGTCCGGCGCGGCGTTCTGCAGGTCCTTGGGCAGTCCCTTGAGGTCGTAGCGGTCCTCGGGGTACGGCCAGCGGTGGGTGAGCGCGGCGAAGAGCAGGGCGCCGATCGCCCGGGTGTCGGTGCGCTGGGCGTCCTCGGCGGCGTCCCCGGTGGAGTCCTCGGCGGGCAGCCCGCGCAGGGCGGCGTCCACCGCGATGCCGTTGATCCGGTACTGGCCGCTGTCGGTGCGCAGCACGCAGCGCGGGGTGAGTCGCAGGTGCGCCTTGCCGCGGCGGTGCGCGGCGGCGACGGCGTCGGCGACCTGGCGGACCATCTGGTACGCCTCGTGCGGCTCCATCGGGCCGTCGGCGAGCAGCTTGGCGAGGTCGGAGGCGTGCGGCAGCCACTCCCGCACGATGTAGACCAGCTCGTTCTCCTGCACGGCGTCCAGCACCTGGACGAAGCGCGGGTCGCCGAGCAGGGCCGCGGACTTGGCGGCGGCCAGCACCTTGCGGGCGCGCTGGTGGCCGGAGGCCATCAGGTGGACGCCGACGGCCCGGCGCAGCTTCTCGTCGACGGCGCGCCAGCTGCTGAAGGTCTCGGTCTGGGAGATGCACTCTTCCAGCAGGTACCGGTGGCCGATCTTGTCGCCGCTGTGCCGCATCGGCGCGGGCAGGGTCCGCGGGAGGGTGGCGGTGTCGCGCGGGTCGAGGGTGGGCTGGGGGTCGGTCGGACGGCGCTTGTCGGAGGCGGGCTGCGGTGCGGGAGCGGGCTTCTTCCGCGGGGGGCCGGCCGCCAGTTCGGCGGCGATCTCGTGGACGGAGAGCGGGGCGGTGATCTCCGAGGTCTCCTCGCTCACCGCGGCCGCCGGCGCCTCAGGGGCCGGACCGTCCTCGTCGCCGTCCTTGCTGTCGTCCTCGCCGTCGTCCTTGCTCTCGGCGCCGGCCGTGTCAGGGGTCTCCACGGAGTCCGCGGAGGAGTTCCCGGGGGCGTCCGTGGAGGAGGCGTCGGCGGAGCCCGCCGGGGCGGAGTTCCCGCTCCCGAGCTCGTCGATCGCCGCAGCCAGCGCGGCCTCGTCCGCCGCCGCGTCAGCTGTTGACGTGTCGACGACCGCCTTGGTGCCATCAGCCACCGTGGTCCTGCCTCCCCTTGTGTCGCCCCGGCCTGAGAGAGTCGCTGGAGCCCGCGGATTGGCCGCCCTGTGCTCCAGGACAATTGTGCCCACTCTTCACCACCGGGTACGACCGCTGAAGGGTCCGCTCGGTTGCATACCGGTGGAGAGATGTGGTGCAGATCCGACACCGGGCCGCCACGTGGCGGCCCGGGCGTGTCCGGTCATGGAGGGCGGCCCGTGCTGCGGCCGGACGGGCGGGGGCGGTGTCAGCCCTGGTCGACGCCCGGTCAGGGCGCCCGCTCGTCCGGCCGGTTGTGCTCGGACTCAGCGGCCCAGTCGGCCGCGGACCATGCCCAGCATGGCGTTCATCTCCTCGATCCGCAGGCGCTTCGCGATGAACACGAACACCAGCAGCTGGAGGCCGCCGCCCAGCAGGACCGACAGCACGCTGCCCGGCCAGCCGCCGAGCACCTGCTGGACCGCCAGGCTGACGCCGAGGCCGACCACCGCGGCCGGGACGCAGGCGGTGGCCAGCCGGCTGTAGGTCTTGCCGATCCGCTTGGTGTCCAGCCCGCCGATCTTCTTCTTGAGCTTGGGCACCGCGACCATCACTCCGACGGCGTAGGCGAGGCCGTAGCCGAGGGCCATGCCGGTCACCGTCCACTGCGCGGGCAGCGCGACCCAGCAGACCAGCGAGAAGCCGGCCTGGCAGACCGCCACCCAGACGGTGTTGGAGAACGGCGTCCGGGTGTCCTCGTAGGCGTAGAAGCCGCGCAGCATCACGTACTGGGCGGAGTACGGGATCAGCCCGAGGGCGAAGGCCGAGAGCATCAGACCGACGTTGGTCGCGTTGTCCAGGGCCGTCCCGCCGCCGCCGACCGCGTAGATCGAGCGGCCGATCGCCGGGCCGAGCGCCAGGAACAGGAAGGCCGCCGGGACGACCGCCACCGCCGTGGTGCGCAGCCCGTACGACAGGTCGTCCCGGACGGCGCCGGCGTCCTCGTCGGCGGCCGCGCGGGAGAGCCGGGGGAGCACCGCGCTCATGATCGAGACGGTGATGACGGCCTGCGGGAGCTGCCAGATCAGCAGGGCGTTGGAGAAGGCCGAGAGGCCGACACCGCCGTGCCCGCCCTGTTCGGCGGCGCTGCCGGCGGCGGTCGCCAGCTGGGTGATGACCAGGTAGCCGGCCTGGTTGGCGAGCACGAAGAAGAAGGTCCACTTGGCCAGCCGGGCGGCCTTGCCCAGGCCGTGGCCGCGCCAGTCGAACCGCGGCCGGAAGCGGAAGTCGGCCGCCCGCAGGTACGGGATCATCGCCAGCGACTGGACCACCAGGCCGAGCAGGGTGCCCAGGCCGAGCAGTCGGACGCCCTCCGGGGTGATGTTCTCCGGGGTGATCTGGGTGCCGTTGAAGCCGCCGTAGACCCAGATGTAGGCGCCGAAGGTGAAGATCACCACGATGTTGTTGAGGACCGGGGTCCACATCATCGCGCCGAACCGGCCCCGGGCGTTGAGGATCTGGCCCATCACCACGTGGACGCCCATGAAGAAGATGGTCGGCAGGCAGTAGCGGGCCAGGGCGACCGTGGTCTCGGCACGGGCCGGGTTGGTCATCATCGGATGGGCGATCAGCTGGACCAGCAGGGGCGCCCCGAGCACGGCCAGGAAGACCACGCCGCCGAGTCCGACCATCACCAGGGTGAGCAGCCGGTTGGCGTAGGCCGTCCCGCCGTCCTCGTCGTTCTTCATGCTGCGCACCAGCTGCGGCACGAAGACCGCGTTCAGCGCGCCGCCGCCGATCAGGATGTACAGCAGGGTCGGCAGGGTGTTCGCCGCGTTGTACGAGTCACCCATGACCGCGATGCCGATCGCGCCGGCGATCACCATCGTCCGCAGGAAGCCGGTGCCGCGGGAGACCAGGGTGCCGGCCGCCATGATCGCGCTGGAGCTCAGCAGGCCGGCGACCTTGCCGCCACCGCCGTCGGAGGCCGGGGCGGGCTCGGCCGCGGGCCGGGCGGCCTGCTCCTCGGCGAGGTCCGCCAGCGGCTCGACCGCCGGGGGCACCGCCACGGCGGCCACCTGCATGGTGGCCTCCTCCTCGGAGAGCGGCGGGTCGAACTCGATCGGCGGCACGAACGGCCGCTGCCCGTCGTGGCCGCCGTGCTGCGGCTGCCCCGGCTGCCCCGGGTAGCCGCCCATCGGCGGGTACGGCGCGGGCGCGCCCGGCGGCACCGCCGAGGCCGGGGGCACGGGGGCGGCCTGCGGGGCCGGGGCGGGCTGGGGGACCGGCGGCTGGGCCGCGGCATCGGCCCGTCCGCTGCCGAAGAGCGCGTCCACCCCGACGTACTCGGTGGTCTCGGTGTCCCAGGCGGAGTGCGCCGGTCCCGGCTCCCACTGCGGCTGCGGCTGGCTCCACGCTCCGGGGGCCGGGGTGGAGACCGGTGCCGCCGGGGCGGCCTGCTGCGGCCAGTCGGCCTGCATCGGGGTGTCCCAGCCGGGCTGCACGGGGGGGACGGGGGGCGAGAACGGTGTCGTCGGCACCGGCGTCGGGTAGCCGCCGCCCTGCGGCGGCAGTTGCGGCGGCACGTCGTACGCGGTGACCGGCGGCGGCGCCGCGGCGGGCCGTCCGGCCTGGAGGCCGTACGGGTCCTGACCGTCCTGCGCCGTCCCGTACGCCTGCGCGGCGTACGGGTCCTGGGCGTAGGTGTCGGCCACGTACCAGTCGCCGGACGGCGACTCGGCGCCCGGCCGGCTCTCACCGCGGCCCGGCGGCCGCTCCTCGCTGCGCCCGGTCATGTCACCTCTTCGCTGTTGTGGGGGGAGACCGGCCCGGGGTTGCGGGGGGTCGGCGGTGTCAAGGACCAACCTTCTCATCACTGGCGGTCCGATCCCGGCCATCCGGGCTGCTGGCGCGCGGTGTCTGTGCGGGCCCCCCGTCCCCGGCGGCGTCCGGGCCGGTCGGCTCGGCGGGCTCAGCTTCGGCGGTGCCCGCCGGGTCGCCGTCCGCCGGGTCGTCCCCGACCGGCTGGTCGCCGTCCTCGTGCGGCTGCCCGCCGCGCCGCTTGCGCTGGCGCATGAAGCGCAGCGCGGCGAGCACCAGCAGCACGGCGGCGCCGGCGAAGACGTACAGCACCCCGTTGGTCACCGAGGTGACCTCGACGGTGAAGGTCTGGGCCTGGCCGTAGGGCCGGGAGTCGGGACCGGTGGTCCACAGCTGGGCGACCATGGTGACCGGGCCGTTGCTGCGGGCCTCGGCGTTGAAGCGCAGGGTGACGCTCTGCGAGGCGGGGAGGACGAGCTGCTCCGGCAGGCCGACCCGCAGCCTGTTCGGCTGGATCGAGGTGAGCCGCAGCTGCAGGTTGGTGACCGTCTGGGTGAGGTCGTTGCGCACGCTGACCTGGAGCTGGCCGGTGTTCCCGGCCAGGGTGACGACGTTCTTCTTCGGGACCTGGACGGCGGTGGTGAGCTCGTTCAGGTAGTTGGTGACGCCGGTGCGGTAGGCGTCGCCGGCCGGCGCCTGGGCGCGCCACTCGGTGGACAGCGAGCGGACCATCGCGGCGCTGAACGGGCCGCGCACCCGCTGCGGCAGGGTGAGCACGCGCATCAGGGTGTCCAGCTTCTGCTGGATCTCGTCGGTGCCGCTCAGGGCGGAGGCCGGCAGCTCGGAGGCGCGGGCCTGGGTCGGGTAGTCGGCCGGCGAGGGGACGCCGGTGTTGGCCTTCGGGTCCGGCGCGGCCTGGGCCAGCACGTCCAGCTTCACCGGGGCCAGCCACTTGTCCCCGGCCGTCTGCAGGGCGGTCGCCAGTGCCTTGGCGGTGTTGACGGTCAGCTCGCGCGGCGGCATCACCAGCAGGCCGCGCTGGTTCTGCGGCTGCTCGTGGGTGATCGCGTAGGTCTCGGCGAGGAAGCGCTGGGTCGCGTCGGTCTGGTCCTTCGGGGTGCTCAGGTCCTTCTGGAAGGGCCCGGAGACCGTGTCGTCGGCGACCACCGCGTTCTGCCCGTTGCCGATCGGGCGCACCGCGGTCGGGGTGTAGTTGACCGAGTCCGGGTCGGGCATGCTCGCGCCGTTGACCAGGACCAGGTTGCTGCCCGCCTGCCGGGCGATGCCGGCGATCTGCTGGTCGAGGTAGCCCTGGTACGGCCAGGCCACGTCGGAGCGGGTGTCCACCGCGAGCCGGCCCTCGACGGTCAGCCGGCCGGCGGTGGCGGCCTTGCTCAGGGCGGTGCCCATGCCGCTGAGGTCGGCGCCGTTGTGCGCGATCGAGGCGAGGTCCGGGTCGGCGTACGGCAGCGAGACGACCTGGCTGCCCGACTTGGCGACGGCCGTCCGCAGCTTGTTCAGCCAGGCGTCGGCGGCGGCCGAGGCGGGGCGGCCGACGGTGTTCTCGTCCTTGGCGGACTTGCCCGAGCCCTCGGTGCCCGGCTTCTGCACCCGGTACGGCTTGGTCATCGCGAACGCGGCGTCCAGCAGGTCCGGGTCGACCACCCAGGTCAGCCCGTTCAGCTTGGCGCCGGTGTCGACCAGCTCGTACAGCCGGCCGCCCGGCGCGAAGTCGGCGGCCAGGCTGTCGTCGCGCAGCACGGAGAGGTTCTGGTCGCCCTCGGCGTAGGTCTGCGCGGCCAGCACCGGTGCGTGCACCAGCGGCCAGAGCGTGGCGACCTTGGTCGGCTGGGCCTCGCTGCTGCCCTGGGAGTAGGGCAGGAAGGTCCGGGCGATGCCCAGGGCCCGGTCGCGCGGGTTGTCGGCGGTCGAGCCCCAGGCGTCCACCGCGAGCTCGTAGACGCCGCTCTCGGAGAAGCCGAGGTCGCTCACCGCGACGCTCAGGGTGTACGGCAGGCTCTGGCCCGGGTTGAGCTCCGGCAGGGCGTACTGCGGGCTGTCCAGCTCCGTCCCGTCGTCGCCCCGCGGGCCGGTCCGCGCGGCCACGCCCTGGAGCTCGCTGCGCCGCTGCAGGGGCTTGCTGGAGACCGGCTTCCGGACCGCGGCGTGGGCGCCCTTGAGGGCGGACTTGCCGGAGTTGGTGACGTGACCGGTGATGGACACGGTGCCGTTCTGGACGGCCAGCTGCGGGGTGACCGTCTCGATGGTCAGCACCACCGGGTACTCCGCGGTGGCCGTCGAGTCGACGGTCGGGCGGACGTTGCCGCCGGTCGGCAGGGCCGCGGCGGGGGCGGCCGCGACCAGTGCCAGGAGCGCACCGCAGGCGGCGGCGAAGCGGCGCGCGCGGCCGCCGGTGCGCCGTTCCCCGGTGGGGGGTTCGGTCGGGCCCGCGGCCCGCCCAGGTCGTCGGTGTGCCCCCAGGCCCGAGTGCCGTGCCGGCTCACTCACTCGTTTCGCCCTCGCCGTTCTGTTCGCTCGCTCGCTGCTGATGCTGTCCGTCCGGCGCGGTCGCCCGACGTTCCCCGCTCGACGTTCCTCGCTCGACGTTCTTCGCTCGACGACGTACGCCACCCTGCTGCCGCGGAGGGATCCGTCGGCACGGCGGCACGCGACACCGCATCCCCGGTTCCGGTGTCCGCGCTCCGTCCACCGGCATGGTAACGATCCAGCCTGGCGTGCAGTGTTGCGGGCTCTGGGGTGAGACGCCCAAAACGCGCGGGCGGTTGACCTTCCGGGGCACGTACCCTTGTGAGCCGTGTCCACTGCCAATGAGCCCACCGCGCGCACCGACCGTTCCAGCACCGCCGTCCAGGTCGTCCCAGGCCTGAGCGAGGCCCAGACGATGGGGCTGCAAGAGCTGCTGCGGGTGTCGCCGGTCGCCGACGAGATCGCCCGCCGCTTCCACGCGGCCGGGCACCGGCTGGCCCTGGTCGGCGGCTCGGTGCGGGACGCGCTGCTCGGCCGGCTCGGCAACGACCTGGACTTCACCACCGACGCCCGGCCGCAGCAGGTGCTCAAGCTGGTCAAGGGCTGGGCGGACGCGGTCTGGGACGTCGGGATCGCCTTCGGCACCGTCGGCGCCCGCAAGGACACCCCCGAGGGGTCCTTCCTGATCGAGATCACCACCTACCGTTCCGAGGCCTACGACCGCACCTCGCGCAAGCCCGAGGTGACCTACGGCGACACCATCGAGCAGGACCTGGTCCGCCGCGACTTCACGGTCAACGCGATGGCCGTCGACCTGCCCGGCCGCGGCTTCGTCGACCCGCACCACGGCCTGGAGGACCTGGAGGCCCGGGTGCTGCGCACCCCCGCCACCCCCGAGGAGTCCTTCTCCGACGACCCGCTGCGGATGATGCGGGCCGCCCGCTTCGCGGCCCAGCTGGACTTCGACCCGGCGCCCGAGGTGGTCGCCGCGATGACCGCGATGGCCGAGCGGATCACCATCGTCTCGGCGGAGCGGGTGCAGGCCGAGCTGAACAAGCTGCTGCTCGCCGCGCACCCGGTGAAGGGCCTGCGGCTGCTGGTCGACACCGGCCTGGCCGGGCACGTGCTGCCGGAGCTGCCCGCGCTGCAGCTGGAGAGCGACGAGCACCACCGGCACAAGGACGTCTACGAGCACTCGCTGACCGTCCTGGAGCAGGCCATCGACCTTGAGCAGGACGGCCCGGACCTCAGCCTGCGGCTGGCCGCGCTGCTGCACGACATCGGCAAGCCGCGCACCCGCCGCTTCGAGTCGGACGGCCGGGTCTCCTTCCACCACCACGAGGTGGTCGGCGCCAAGATGACCCGCAAGCGGATGCGGGAGCTCAAGTACTCCAAGGAGCTCACCGAGGACGTCTCGCGCCTGGTCGAGCTGCACCTGCGCTTCCACGGCTACGGCGGCGGCGAGTGGACCGACTCCGCGGTGCGCCGCTACGTCACCGACGCCGGGCCGCTGCTGGAGCGCCTGCACAAGCTGACCCGCTCCGACTGCACCACCCGCAACAAGAAGAAGGCGGCCGCGCTCTCGCGCACCTACGACGGCCTGGAGGAGCGGATCTCCGAACTGCAGGCCCGGGAGGAGCTGGACGCCGTCCGCCCCGCTCTGGACGGCAACCAGATCATGGAGCTGCTCGGGCTGCGGCCCGGCCCGCTGGTCGGCAAGGCGTACAAGCACATGCTCGAACTGCGGCTGGAGCACGGCCCGATGGAGCCCGACGAGGCGGTCGCGGCGCTGCGGGCCTGGTGGGCCGAGCAGCAGCAGGGCTGACCCGGGCGACGCCCCGGACGCACCGCGCGGCGGTCACCGTCCCCTCCGGGACGGTGACCGCCGCGTTCGCGTCCGGTCAGCCGTTGATGTGCTTGAGGCAGAGCACGTAGTTCAGCGCGGGGAGCTTGGTGTAGGTGCGGGTGTAGGTGCTGTCCGACTTCGGCTGCTTCTCGCAGGCCTTCTCGTCCGAGGTGGCGAAGTACTTGTAGACCACCTTGTACTGGGCCTTGGGGTCGGTGCAGGGCAGCACGGTGATCTTCGGGTGGTCGTCCGCGGTCGCGTTGCTGGAGTTCTCGTTGCGCAGGCAGTCGCCGATGCCCGCGCTGTCGACGTCGTCCTTGGCCGCCGGGGTCGCGGGCGGCGGCAGGGTGATGCTCGGCAGGGAGAAGCTGGGCACCGGGAGCGGCGGCGGCGGGGTGTAGCTGAAGGTGGGCCGCGGCGACGGCGAGAAGGTGACCGTGCTGGTCGTCGTCGGCCCCGCGACGGGGCCGGAGTCCTGCTTCGGCCCGATCACGCCGGTGGCCAGCAGGACCCCGGTGACCAGCAGGGAGACCGGCACCAGCAGCATGGCGACGTGCGGACGGCTGCCCAGCGGGGCGCCCGGGTCCAGCTGCGGGCCGTGGGTGCCCGGCATGGGCGGCGGCAGCCGCTTGATCCGGTTGTGGGCGCCGAGGTTCATCAGCAGCGTGATCACGGTCAGGATCGGCGAGATCCAGCTCCACCAGCCCTGGACCAGCGTCCTGGCGGACATGTCGCGCACGGTGGCCGTGCCGCAGGTCCGGCAGAACGGGCCGTGCATCCGCAGCATCCGGAACGCGATCAGCAGGCCCTGGTGGCCGCGGACGGTGGCGCGCACGGCCGGGAAGCCGCCGCAGAAGCGGCAGTGCTCCCCGTCCATCGGGGCCGGCGGCGGGTAGCCGTAGCCGTAGCCGGGCGGCTGGGCGCCGTACGGCTGCTCCGGCGGGGGCGGGGCGCTCGGGTAGCCGTACCCCGGCGGGGGCGGCGGTGGCGGGGCGCCGTACGGGCCGCCGGCGTACGGGTTGCCGTCACCGGGTGGCGGGCCGTAGGGCATCTGGGGCGGAGGCGGAGCGGACAAGGGATCCCCCCGGAACAAGGACGTGGTGGAAGGGTCAGGACTTCTTCACCGGCGGGTAGCCGGTGGTGGGGGTCAGGGGGCCGAGGCAGAGCACGTACCGCGTCTTGTTCCAGCGGCGGCCGCTCTTGCCCGAGACGGCGCTGGTGGTCTGCGGGGTCTGCCGGCAGCGGGTCACGTCGGTGGTGCCGGTGAACTTCGACAGCACCTTGTAATTCGCCTGGGAATCAGTGCACTTGACGATCCCGACGTCACGGGAGCCGCTCACCCGGACGCAGTCCCCGGGCTTGGCGCTGCTGACGTTCGGGCTGCTGAAGAAGTACGCGCCCGCGAGCACCACGCAGCCGCCGACCGCCCCGGCGATCCGCAGCTTGGCGCGGGCACCGCGCTTGGCGGGCGGCGCCGCGGCGGCCGCACCGGGCTGCGGATAGCCGTACGGCCCGGCGGGCGGCTGCGGCCCGTACGGCGCCTGCCCGTGGGGCGGCTGGGGGTACGGCGGCTGGCCGTACGGGGGTTGGCCGTACGGGGGTTGGGGGCTCGGCGGCGGGCCGCCGTACGGGCCCGGGGCGTACGGCTGCTGGGCGGGTGGCCCGCCGTACGGCGCCTGGGCGTAGCCGGGTGGGGGCGGACCGAAGCCCGGTGCCGCGGGTGGCGGCGGCCCGTACGGTCCGGTCGGTGTGCTCATCAGTTCGTCCCCCGAGACAGAGTGCTGTCCTTCCGACAGGTTTACGTACCTTAGCGACCGGGTCGGACGCAATCGGTCCGGTGGCCGCAACCGGAGTCCGGGACGAACCGGTTGCGATTCCGGTACCGCGCGGTGTCAGTGGGCCTCGCCGGGCAGGGGGCCGGACCGCCGGGCGGCCCGCAGGTAGAACACCGCGGTCAGCCCGTACACCACGGCCACCCCGGCCACCACCGTGACCGAGCGGCCGGACAGCGGCAGCACCAGGGCCGTCACCAGGGCGGCGGCCACGAAGGCGACGTTGAACAGCACGTCGTAGACGGCGAACACCCGGCCGCGGAACTCGTCCTCGACCGACTCCTGCACCACGGTGTCGGCGCAGATCTTGGTGCCCTGGGTGACCACCCCGAGCAGCAGCGCGGCGGCCAGGGTGGGCACCGGGGCGAAGAACAGGCCCAGCGCGGGGACGAAGACCACCGGGGCGAGCAGGCAGACCGTCATCCAGCCGGCCAGGCCGAGCCGACGGGTGCACCAGGGGCTGACCACCGCGGCGACGAAGAACCCTGCGGCCGACAGCCCGACCGCCTGGCCGAGGGTGGCCAGCCCGGCCGCGCTGTCGGTCGGGGCGTTGAAGGTGTAGCGGGCGAGCATCACCACGACCACGATCAGCACGCCGTAGCAGAACCGGGCCGCCGTGACGGCGGCCAGCGCGTGCACGGCCGGGCGGCAGTCCCGCACCAGGTGGCGGACGGCGGAGCCGAGCCCGACGGCGGCCCCCACGAGTGCCTGGCCGAGCGCGGGGCGCTCGCCGTGCTGGTCCGGGCCGAGCAGGTCGCGGTCCATCCGGCGGGCGGCCAGCGCGGCCGAGAGGTAGAGCAGCGAGGCGACGGTGACCAGTGCGGCGTCCGCCTTCGGCCCGGGGGCCATCAGCTGGTGCAGCAGGAAGCCGACGCCCCCGCCCAGGGCGGCGGCGACGGTCCCGAGGGTGGGGGAGAGGGCGTTGGCGGTGACCAGCCGGTCCTGCTCGACCACCCGGGGCAGCGCGGCCGAGAGTCCGGCCAGGATGAACCGGTTGAGCGCGGTGACCAGCAGGGCCGAGGCGAAGAACAGCCAGGTCGGTGCCTCGGCCAGGAGCAGCGCGCCGGTGCCCAGGCCCAGCCCGAAGCGGGCCAGGTTGCCGAAGTAGAGCACCTGGCGCCGGCGCCAGCGGTCCAGCAGCACCCCGGCGAACGGGCCGATCACCGAGAACGGCAGCAGCATCACGGCCAGCACCGAGGCGATGTCGGCGGGGGAGGACTGCTTCTCGGGGGAGAAGACCACGTAGGCGGCGAGCGAGACCTGGAAGACGCCGTCCGAGAGCTGGGAGAGCACCCGGGCGGTGAGCAGCCGGCGGAAGTCCCGGCCGCGGAGCAGACCGAGGAGCGTGGCGCGGTGCGCGGACTGGTGGGTGCTGCCGTTCTCGGTGATCGCCACCCGCCCAGGGTGCCACGGAACCGGGCACCGTTTCACGTGAAACATTCGCTGCGCGCACGTGAAGGGCTCACGACCGGATGATCGTGAGCCCTTCTGGCGCGTTACGAGCGGTCAGCTCGGCGCCCGGTGTCCTACGGTCGCGAACCGGGCCGAGCTCAGCGCTCGACCTCGCCGCGGATGAACTTCTCGACGTTCTCCTTGGCCTCGTCGTCGAAGTACTGGACCGGCGGGGACTTCATGAAGTACGAGGACGCCGACAGGATCGGGCCGCCGATGCCGCGGTCCTTGGCGATCTTCGCGGCGCGGACGGCGTCGATGATGACACCGGCCGAGTTCGGGGAGTCCCAGACCTCGAGCTTGTACTCCAGGTTCAGCGGGACGTCGCCGAACGCGCGACCCTCCAGGCGGACGTAGGCCCACTTGCGGTCGTCCAGCCAGGCCACGTAGTCCGAGGGACCGATGTGGACGTTCTTGGCGCCCAGCTCGCGGTCGCGGATCTGCGAGGTGACGGCCTGGGTCTTGGAGATCTTCTTGGACTCCAGGCGCTCGCGCTCGAGCATGTTCTTGAAGTCCATGTTGCCGCCGACGTTCAGCTGCATGGTGCGCTCGAGGATGACACCGCGGTCCTCGAACAGCTTGGCCATCACGCGGTGCGTGATGGTCGCGCCGACCTGGGACTTGATGTCGTCACCGACGATCGGCACGCCGGCCTCGGTGAACTTGTCCGCCCACTCCTTGGTGCCCGCGATGAACACCGGCAGGGCGTTCACGAAGGCGACCTTGGCGTCGATGGCGCACTGGGCGTAGAACTTGGCGGCCTTCTCGGAGCCGACGGGCAGGTAGCAGACCAGGACGTCGACCTGCTGGTCCTTGAGGATCTGGACGACGTCGACCGGGGCCTCGTCCGACTCCTCGATGGTCTCCAGGTAGTACTTGCCCAGACCGTCGAGGGTGTGGCCGCGCTGGACGGTCACGCCGGTCGGCGGGACGTCGCAGATCTTGATGGTGTTGTTCTCGCTGCTGCCGATGGCGTCGGCCAGGTCGAAGCCGACCTTCTTGGCGTCGACGTCGAAGGCGGCGACGAACTCCACGTCACGGACGTGGTAGTCACCGAACTGGACGTGCATCAGCCCGGGGACCCTGCCGGCCGGGTCGGCGTCCTTGTAGTACTCGACACCCTGCACCAGCGACGCGGCGCAGTTGCCCACGCCCACGATGGCTACGCGAACCGAACCCATTCCGGTTGCTCCCTCTGATCTCATGAGGGCCGTCGGAACAGACGGCACTCGTCCTGCTTCTTCGAATGACTGCTTGTACGGGCGCGAGGCGCCCACTCCTGCCGCGCGGCACAGGGCTGACGCGGCGTCAGCGCTCCTGGGCGGAGCGCCCCGGGCGGTCGTACGGTGGCCCGGACGGGTCGGAGGACCCGGTCTCCTGGCCACGGCCGTCCGAAGTCGTGTGGGGTACGGCGGTGGTTCCGGCGGTCCCGGTGGCGGGCCCGGTCCGGCCGGTGCGGTTGGCCCGCTCGGTCTCGATCAGCTCGTTGAGCCACCGGACCTCGCGTTCCACCGACTCCAGGCCGTGCCGCTGGAGTTCGACGGTGTAGTCGTCGAACCGTTCGCGGGCGCGGGCCAGCGAGTTGCGCATCCGCTCCAGGCGCTCCTCCAGCCGGCTGCGGCGGCCCTCCAGGACGCGCATCCGGACGGCCCGGTCGGTCTGACCGAAGAAGGCGAAGTGGACGCCGAAGCGCTCGTCCTCCCAGGCCTCCGGGCCGGAGTCGGCGAGCAGCTCCTCGAAGCGCTGCTTGCCCTCGGGGGAGAGCCGGTAGACGATCTTCGACCGCTTGCCGTTGAGCGCGGTGGCCGGGACGTACTCGACGTCCGGGTTGTCCTCGACCAGGAAGCCCTGGGCGACCAGGCTCTTCAAGCACGGGTAGAGCGTTCCGTAGGAGAGCGCCCGCAGTGCCCCGAGCAGGATGTTGAGCCGTTTGCGCAGTTCGTAGCCGTGCATCGGGGCGTCGTGGAGCAGCCCGAGAACGGCGAACTCCAGCACTCCTGAGCGCCTGCCCACTGCCGTCGTCCTCCTCCCTCTCGACCCTCGCTCCGGCCGTTCCCTCGGCGGTATACCGCTTCGATGTATCGGCTCGATATATCGAGAACAGTAAACCCGACCCCCGGAACGAGCAAGGGGGGCACGCGTGAATGTGATCACAAGCCGACGCGCGGGTGGGGTTGGCAACGGCCGTGTAATGATCTGCTGCCGTTTTGCGGGCATTGGCACCTGATGCCCGATTAGGAAGGTTTTCCCGCTGCGTACGCTGTCGCGTGTGCACGAGGACCAACCTCCGGGGTTAGGGCGGTCCGGGCATCGGACAGGAACCCTGCCTTCAGGCCGACCGGGCCTGGCGAGGAGCGGCTGGAAACATGAGCGAGCGACGGCGAAGGACGCCCAATTCGGGCGGTGACGGGCAGCAGCCGCCGGGAGGCGGCGGCCGTCGGGGCGGCCCCGGCCCCGACGAACTGGGCTCGGAAGGCGTCGGCCGTCGGCGTCCGCCCGGTGTCCGGGAGACTGCTCAGCAACCCCGGATGGGCCGCGCCGAGATGCGCAAGGCCTCCCAGAAGAAGGGGAAGGGCGGTGGCTGGCGCGGTGCCGCCGCCGCCTCCGCCGCCGCTGCGGCCGGCCCCGGCAAGAAGCGCTTCATCGACTACCCGCGGTTCGGCAAGACCGGCTTCCGGCGCTGGCTGCCGTCCTGGAAGCTGGTCTCCAGCGTCTTCCTGGTGTGCTTCGCCGCCTGCGTGGGCGTCGTGTTCTACCTGTACCAGACCACGACGGTGCCCCAGCTCAAGGACCTGGTGAAGGACCAGAACACCATCTACTACTGGGCCGACGGTTCGGAGATGACCCGCAAGGGCGAGACCAACCGTCAGATCGTCGAGCTCAACGACATCAACCCCACCCTGCAGAACGCCGTCATTTCGGCGGAGAACGAGACCTTCCGCACCGACAGCGGCATCGACCCCAAGGGCATGCTGCGCGCCGTCTACAACATGGCGAAGGGCGGCGAGACCCAGGGCGCCTCGACGATCACCCAGCAGTACGTCAAGAACGCCTACCTGAGCCAGGAACAGACCATCAGCCGCAAGCTGAGGGAATTCTTCATCACGCTCAAGCTCAACCAGCAGACCAGCAAGGAGGACATCCTCAAGGGGTACCTCAACACCAGCTGGTTCGGCCGCAACGCCAACGGCGCCCAGGCCGCGGCGCAGGCGTACTACGGGGTCAACGCCAAGGACCTGAACCTCTGCCAGAGTGCCATGCTGGCCGGGCTGTTGAAGGGTGCCAACTACTACGACCCCTCCAAGCCGGCCAACCACGACCGCGCGGTGGAGCGCTGGAAGTGGATCCTGGACCGGATGGTGACCACCCACAACGCCACTCCGGAGGAGCGGGCGAAATGCACCACCTTCCCCGAGCCGATCGCGTTGAAGGCCAGCTCCAACATGAACGGTGAGATCAGCTACCTGGTCGACACCGCCAACCAGTACGTGACGACCACCGACAAGTCGATCACCCAGCAGATGCTCGACAAGGGTGGCCTGAAGATCTACACCACCTTCGAGAAGGACAAGGTCGACGCCCTCAAGAAGGCCGTCGACGACGTCAAGGGCGAGAACCTCGACCCGCAGAAGCGGCCCAACAACGACACCTTCGTCCAGTTCGGCGCCGCCAGCATCAAGCCCGGGGACGGCGCGATGGTCGCCATCTACGGCGGCGACGGCGTGGAGAACGGCCACTTCGACAACAACGCCAACGCCGGCGGTGTCCAGGTCGGCTCGACCTTCAAGCCCTTCGTCCTGGCCACCGCGATGCAGACCGGTGTGCAGACCGCGAAGGACACCGACGGCAAGCCGAAGCGGATCAACGCGGACAGCCGCTACCTGGCCGACGACATGTCCGAGATCCGCAAGCCCGACGGCTCGCTGGTGATCGGCGACGACGGCAAGCCCTACCGGCAGAAGAACGAGGACGCCGGCAAGCGCGGCTACGTCTCGCTGCGGCAGGCCATGCAGTTCTCGTACAACGTGCCCTTCGTCCAGCTCAACCAGGACGTCGGCGGCCCCGCCGTGGCCGACATGGCCGTGCAGATGGGCATCAAGCGGGAGAGCCTGGCCGACCCGAAGACCGCGACCTTCCCGCTCGGCACCTCGACCATCAGCCCGATCCGGATGGCCACCGGCTACGGCACCCTGGCCGCCAGCGGCAAGGAGGCCGAGCCCTACTCGGTCACCAAGGTCGAGGTGGACGGCAAGGAGCGCCCGGGCTTCGGCAAGAAGGACGCCAAGGTCGCGCTGGAGCCGGCCGTCGCGGACAACGTCACCGACGTGCTGGTGAACGTGGCCAAGAACGGTACCGGTACCAAGACCAACACCCTGGGCCGCCCGGTGGCCGGCAAGACCGGTACCACCGACCAGAACAAGTCGGCCTGGTGGGTCGGCTACACCCCGCAGCTGGTGACCAGCGTCGCGATGTGGCGAGAGGACCCGAACAAGCACGACCGGGAGTCCCTCAACGGCACCGGCGGCAAGGAGTCCATCCACGGTGGTGACATCCCCACCGACATCTTCACCCGGTACATGAAGGCCGCCCTGGCCAACGAGAAGAAGGTGGACTTCCCGACCCCGCAGCCGGTCGGCACCGAGGTGGACTCCTCCGGCGCGCCGTCCACGGCCACCATGACGCCCTCCCAGACCCCGACCACCACCCCGCCGACCACGGTGGAGACCCAGCAGCCGACCCAGCAGCCCAACCAGCCGCAGCCCCCGCAGCCCACCCAGGGCAGCGGCTGCGTGCCGACCGTCGACTGCCCGCCGACCGCGCCGCCGACCCAGACCCACAAGCCGAAGCCGACGGACACCGGCTGCGGCCTGGGCGGCATCTTCTGCCCGTCGACGCCGCCGCCCGGCGGTAACGGTGGTGCCGGCAACGGTGGTGCCGGCAACGGCGGCACCGGCGGCAAGCCGACCCCGAGCAGCACCGGCGGCGCCGGTGGCGGCGGTGCCGGCGGTGGCGGCGGCCTGCAAGGCGGTGGCGCAGCGGCCGGGTAGTAGTCCGGTCCGACCGGTCCGACCGGTGAGAAGCCGACAACGGCGGTGGCGGTCCTCCTCGGAGGGCCGCCACCGCCGTTTCGTCACGATTCGCCGCACGCGCCCCGTCCGTACCGCCGGACCACCGCAGGGTCCTCCTCGTCCCGGCGCATCCGGTGCGGCAGGATGTCCGGCATGACGTCGAGCGATCGTGACGAAACCGGCGGCCCGGACGGGCCCGGCGCCGCCGCAGGGCCCACCCCGGCGGCCGTCGCCACGGCCGTGCCGGCGGCCGACACCGTGGTCGTCCCGGCGGACGAGGACCGGGTGGCGGCGGCCGGCAGCGAGGTGTTCGGCGGCCCGCCCGGCCGGCGGGCGCTGCTCGGCGTCTCCTGGTGGATCCCGGTGCGGGTGCTGGCCCTGGTGGTGATCGTGGTCTCCGCGCTCGGCATGGTGCACAACCTGCCCTGCTACGACCAGGCCTGGTTCCAGCCGGGCTCGCCGCAGTACATCCACGCCTGCTACAGCGACGTCCCCCACCTGTTCTCCGGCCGCGGCTTCGCGGCCGGGCTGCACCCGTACGTGGACCGCATCCCCGGCACCACGGGGGACCTCCAGTACCTGGAGTACCCGGTGCTGACCGGCCTGTTCATGCAGGTCGCGGCCTGGCTGACGCCCGGCGGCGGCACCGAGCAGGCCCAGGAGCAGTGGTTCTGGGCGATCAACGCCGGGCTGCTGATGGCCTGTGCGGTGGTCGCCGCGGTCGCGCTCTCGCGCACCCACCGCCGCCGCCCCTGGGACGCGATGCTGTTCGCGCTCTCGCCGGTCCTGCTGCTCAACGGCACGATCAACTGGGACCTGCTCGCGGTCGCCCTGGCCGCCGTGGCGATGGCCTGGTGGTCCGGCTCCCGGCCGGGCTGGGCCGGGGTCTTCATCGGCCTGGCCACCGCGGCCAAGCTCTACCCGCTGCTGCTGATCGGCCCGCTGCTGGTGCTCTGCTGGCGGGCGGGCAAGTGGCGCGAGTTCCGGCTGCTGCTCGGCGGCGCGGTCGGGGCCTGGCTGGTGGTCAACCTGCCGATCATGCTGGCCAACTGGCAGGGCTGGTCGACCTTCTACGTGTTCAGCAAGCACCGCGGCGAGGACTACGGCTCGTTCTGGCTGATCCTGATGCAGCAGCGCGGCGTGGGGCTGGCCGACCTCGACCTCTACATCGGCGTGCTGATGGTGCTGGGCTGCGCGGCCATAGCGTGGCTCGCCCTCTCGGCGCCGCGCCGGCCGCGGTTCGCGCAGCTGGCCTTCCTGGTGGTCGCGCTGTTCGTGCTGGTCAACAAGGTGTACTCGCCGCAGTACGCGCTCTGGCTGCTGCCGCTCGCGGCGCTGGCCCGGCCGCGCTGGCGCGACCTGCTGGTCTGGCAGGCCTGCGAGGTGCTGTACACCCTGGGCATCTGGTCCCACCTGGGCTTCGTCACCGGGCCCAAGCAGCACGGCATCGGCGAGCCGTGGTACCACTTCGCGATCGCGCTGCACCTGCTCGGCACGCTCTACCTGGTCGTGCTGGTGGTCCGGGACGCCCTGTACCCGGACCGCGACCCGGTCCGCTGGGACGGCACCGACGACCCCTCCGGCGGGGTGCTGGACGGCGCGCCGGACGTGGTGACCCTGGGCGCCGCCCGGCGGCTGGAGGAGGAGCGGAGCTACGCCGGATACGCGCCGGCCGGCTCCTTCGAGCAGTGGCTGGAGGAGCCACCGGCGAAGGAACCGGCCGACGGGAAGGCGTAGCGGCCCCCAGCGGCCCGTAGCGGCCGCCGGCGGCTCCTAGCGGTCCACCACCCGGTCGAAGTGGGTGGTGGTGTGCCGGACCTGGAGGCCCAGCTCCTCGCCGATCGCGGGGGGCGCGGTCTCGCCGTCCAGGAACAGCAGCGAGACCTGCATGTGCGGCGGCTCGGCGAACCAGAGCTGCTTGCCCGCCCAGTGGAACGGCGACTTGGTCTTGTTGACCGTCGCCAGGCCGGCCCGGGCGATGCCCTTGGCGCGGGCGCCCATGCTGGCCACGTACTTGGGCGCCTCCAGGCCGATGCCGTGCGCGGTGCCGCCGGCGACCACCAGGATGTGGCCGTCGGTGGGCGCCGGGTGCTGGCGGTAGCCGTAGCGCTCGCCCTTCTTCAAGGGGGTGACGTCCAGGACCGTGGCCCGGACCTCCAGCGCGCCGTGGTCGCCCAGCCAGAGCCGGGTGCCGATCCGGGCCCGGAACACGGTGCCCGGGTAGCGCTGGGCCAGCTGTTCCATGCCGGCCGCGCCCAGGTGGCTGACGAAGACGGTGTGCACCGGGATGCCGGCCGCCAGCGCGGTGTCCACCCAGTACACGACCTCCTCGACCGGGCTGGAGCCGTCCGGCCGGTCCATCGGCAGGTGCAGGGCGAGGCCCTCGAACGAGACGCCGTCCAGCTCGGCGGCGACGGTGCGCAGGTCGGCGGCGCTCACGCCGTGCCGGCGCATGGTGGTCATGCACTCCAGCACCACCCGGGCGCCGTGCAGCGAGCGCAGCGCGTCCACGCTGGCCACCGTGCGGATCACCCGGGAGTGCGGCAGCGGGAGCACCTCCTCGCCGACCCGGTAGGGCGTGAGCACCAGCAGCTCGCCGCCGTACCACTCGGCGGCGTCGGCCGCCTCGTACGCGGTGCCGACGGCCAGCACACCGGTGCCGAGCAGGGTCGCCTCCTCGGCCAGCCGGTGGTTGCCCAGGCCGTAGCCGTTCCCCTTGGCGACGGGCACCAGGCCGGGGAACTCGGCGAGGACGGAGCGCTGGTGGGCGCGCCAGCGTTCGGTCTCGAGGTAGAGCGACAGCGTCATCGGGGCAGCCTCCTCAGCGGCGGGACATGTAGAGGTCGAGGGCCTTGTGCAGCAGCTTGTTCAGCGGGAAGTCCCACTCGCCGAGGTACTCGGCCGCCTGGCCGCCGGTGCCGACCTTGAACTGGATCAGACCGAACAGGTGGTCGTTCTCGTCCAGGGTGTCGCTGATGCCGCGCAGGTCGTACACGCCGCCGCCGAGGGCGTAGGCGTCGCGCATCATCCGCCACTGGATCGCGTTGGACGGCTTGACCTCGCGCTTGTGGTTGGCCGAGGCGCCGTAGGAGTACCAGACGTGCTCGCCGACCACCAGCATTGTGGTCGCGGCCAGCGGCTCGCCCTCGTGGTAGGCGATGTAGAGCCGCATCCGGTTCTGGTCCTCGGCGGTGAGGGCCTGCCACATCCGCTGGAAGTAGGACAGCGGGCGCGGGGTGAACTTGTCGCGCTCGGCGGTGACCAGGTAGAGCTGGTGGAAGATCGGCAGCTCGTCGTAGCCGCCCTGGTACACCTCGACGCCGCTCTTCTCGGCCTTCTTGATGTTGCGGCGCCAGAGCTGGTTGAAGTTCTTGTGGATGTCGTCCAGCGAGCGGTTGGCCAGCGGCACCTGGAAGACGTAGCGCGGCTGGACGTCGCCGAAGCCGGCCCCGCCGTCGTCGCCCTGCAGCCAGCCGGCCTTGCGCAGCCGGTCGGCCACCTCGAAGGCGCGGGCCTCGTACCAGTCGGCCTCGACGTCGCGCAGGCGCTTGGCCTGCTTGGCGGCGATGGCCTCCTTGATGGTGGGGGCGTTCCAGCGGCGGATGACGATCGGCGGGCCCATCTTCACCGAGAACGCGCCCTGCGACTTCAGGTGGGCGAGCATCGGGGAGAGCCAGCGGTCGAGGTCGCGGTCGAACCAGTCGATGACCGGGCCCTCGGGCAGGTAGGCGAGGTAGCGCTTGACCTTCGGCAGCTGGCGGTAGAGCACCAGGCCCGCGCCGACCAGCTGGTCGGCCTCGTCGAACCAGCCGATCGACTCCGAGCGCCACTCGGCCTTCACGTCGCCCCAGGACGGCACCTGCATGTGACTCGCCGAGGCGCGGCTCCTGATGAAGGCGAGGTGTTCCTCGCGGGTGATCGTCCTCAGGCGCAGGCTCATTGCTCGGTGCTCCTCGTCGGTCGGGCTGCGGTGGGCCCAGGTTCTCGGGCTCGACCCTATCGTCCGGGGCCCGGCGGCCCGGCGCTGCGGGCACGACGGCGCCCCCGGCGGGTACCTGTCTGATGCAGATACGCGACGGGGGCGCCGAGGGTTCCTGGAGCCGGGTGTTCAGCCCCAGAGGCCGCCGCGGGCGATGCCGAGGTAGAAGCCGATGGCGGAGGCGCCGAGCGCGATCATCAGGACGAAGCGCTCGGCGGTGGTGACCGAGACGAACATGCCCCACAGGCCGGTGACGATCCCGGCCAGGCCGGTCCACGAGGTCAGCAGGTGCAGGTTGTAGAAGAACGAGGTGGTGAAGGCGATCACACCCAGCACGGCCGTCAGGGCCACCAGGGTGTTCTCGCGGGGGTGCGGGTGGCCGTCGGTGTTCAGCGTGAGGGCGGGCATGCGGTGGACGGACTGGGCCATGAGTCCCACCTCCTGGCGTGGAGACGAACGGGCAGGAATCCCGTTCCGTCCAGATTGCGGCGGTTGGGTCCGTCTCACAACCCCTATGCGTTTTGTTCGGCCGTCCGGGTGCAGGTAGGCTGTGCCGTCTGCACTGGTGTAGTTGTGCCCCCTTGCGCCCTCTTCCGGGTGACACCCCTGGTGGGTGTACGGGGCCCGACTGTCCGACCCGGCCGCTACCGTGGGCCGGAGTCGTCACCGCATCGGTGCCGACGCTACGCACAACCCTCCTGCCACGGAGAGACCGTGGCCGCTGAGTCCAAAGGAGGTGGGTTACTCATGCGTCACTACGAGCTGATGGTCATCCTCGACCCGTCGGTCGAGGAGCGCGCTGTCTCCCCCCTGATCGAGTCCTTCCTGGCCGTCGTCCGCAACGCCGGCGGCAAGGTCGAGAAGGTCGACACCTGGGGTCGTCGCCGTCTGGCTTACGAGATCAACAAGCAGTCCGAGGGCATCTACTCGGTCATCGACCTCAAGGCCACGCCTGAGGTCGTCAAGGAGCTCGACCGCCAGATGGGCCTGAGCGAGTCGGTTCTGCGGACCAAGGTCCTGCGCCCGGACACCCACTGAGCCACTTCTGAGGCCTTCGGGTCTCGGGTAGCTCGCGTCCGCTGTTTCACGTGAAACAGCGGTGAACGGACATCTTCCCGAGAGGTCATCACCACCATGGCAGGCGAGACCGTCATCACCCTCGTCGGCAATCTCGTCGACGACCCCGAGCTGCGCTTCACCCCGTCGGGTGCGGCGGTCGCGAAGTTCCGCATCGCGTCCACCCCCCGCACCTTCGACCGTCAGACGAACGAGTGGAAGGACGGCGAGAGCCTCTTCCTCACGTGCAACGTCTGGCGGCAGCCGGCGGAGAACGTGGCCGAGTCGCTGCAGCGCGGCATGCGCGTCATCGTGCAGGGCCGACTGCGCCAGCGGTCTTACGAGACCAAGGAAGGCGAGAAGCGGACGGTCTTCGAGGTCGAGGTCGACGAGGTCGGTCCGAGCCTGCGTTCGGCGACCGCGAAGGTCACCCGGGCCAACCGGTCCGGCGCTCCCGGCGGCGGCTTCGGCGGCCAGCAGGGCGGCGGCCAGGGCGGTAACTGGGGCGGTGGCAACGGTGGCGGCCAGCAGGGCGGCGGCAGCTGGGGTGGAAACTCCGGCGGCGGCCAGTCCGGCCCCTCCGACGACCCGTGGGCGTCCAGCGCCCCGTCCGGTGGAAACCAGGGCGGCGGCGGCTGGGGAGGCGCCCCGTCCGGTGGCGGCTTCTCGGAAGAGCCCCCGTTCTAAGAGCTGACAGATTTCGTGCGGCCCGGCCGCAGGCGTCCCCGGACGCCGGTCGGGCCGTGAACCCCAAATGGAGCACACCATGGCGAAGCCGCCTGCTCGCAAGCCGAAGAAGAAGGTTTGCGTCTTCTGCAAGGACAAGGTCAACTACGTTGACTACAAGGACACGAACCTGCTGCGGAAGTACATCTCCGACCGCGGAAAGATCCGTGCCCGCCGTGTCACCGGCAACTGCACCCAGCACCAGCGTGACGTCGCCACGGCCGTGAAGAACAGCCGTGAGATGGCGCTGCTGCCCTACACCAGCACCGCGCGCTAAGAGAGGGTGACCGAGTAATGAAGATCATCCTCACGCACGAGGTTCCGGGTCTCGGCTCCGCCGGCGAGGTCGTCGAGGTCAAGGACGGCTACGCCCGCAACTTCCTGGTCCCGCGTGGCTTCGCCATCCGCTGGACCAAGGGCGGCCAGAAGGACGTCGACGCGATCCGTCGCGCCCGCAAGATCCACGCGATCCAGACCCTGGACGCGGCCAACGAGGTCAAGGGCAAGCTCGAGGGCGTCCAGGTCAAGCTGGCCGTTCGCTCGGGTGACGCCGGCCGTCTGTTCGGCTCGGTGACCCAGGCCGACGTCGTCGAGGCCATCAAGGCCGCCGGCGGCCCGGCCGTGGACAAGCGCGCCGTCGCGATCGCCTCGCCGATCAAGACCGTGGGCACCCACAAGGTCTCGGTCAAGCTGCACTCGGACGTCGTGGCCAACCTCGACGTCGCCGTCGTGGCTGCCTGAGTTCCGTAGCACCGGCCGAGGGCCGGACTCCCCCAGGGGAGTCCGGCCCTCGGGCGTTCCCGGGCCCGCTCAGTCGCGCACGGCCCCGGTGACCAGCCAGCGGCCGCCGCGGGCGCGGGCCACCAGGAAGACCGCGCGGACCAGCATGAACAGGTTCATCGCCCACCACAGCCCGGCCAGCCCGGTGCCGGTGGCCGGGACCAGGAACGCGGCCGGGGCGAACACCGCCAGGGTGGCGAGCGCCGCCCGGGCCAGGTAGGGGCCGTCCCCGGCGCCCATCAGCACGCCGTCCAGCACGAAGACCAGGCCCGCCACCGGCTGGCTCAGCGCGAGCAGCAGCAGGGCCGTGTGCAGCTGCCCCTGGACCACCGGGTCGGGGGTGAACAGCGGGACGTACAGGGGGCGGGCCAGCACCACCAGCAGGCCCAGCACCACCCCGGAGCACAGGCCCCACTCGACCATCCGCCGGGTGGCCGCGCGGGCGCCCGGGACGTCCGAGGCGCCCAGGTAGCGGCCGATGACGGCCTGGCCGGCGATCGCGATGGCGTCCAGCGCGAAGGCCAGGAAGCTGAACAGCGTCATGGCGATCTGGTGCGCGGCGACCTGGTCGTCGCCGAGCCGGGCGGCCACCGCGGTGGCGATCATCAGCACCGCGCGCAGGCTGACCGTGCGGACCAGCAGCGGCCCGCCCGCCCTGGCCCCGGCCCGGATGCCCGCCGCGTCCGGCCGCAGCGAGGCCCGCTCCCGGCGGGCGCCGCGGACCACCACGACCAGGTAGACCGCGGCCATCCCGGTCTGGGCCAGCACGGTGCCCCAGGCCGAGCCGGCCACCCCGAGCCCGGCGCCGTACACCAGGCCGGCGTTCAGCCCGATGTTGGCGGTGAAGCCGCCGACGGCCACCAGCAGCGGCGTACGGGTGTCCTGGAGGCCGCGCAGCACGCCGGTGGCGGCCAGCACCAGCAGCATTGCCGGGATCCCCAGGGAGCTGATCCGCAGGTACGTCACGGTGTACGGCGCCGCGGTCGGCGAGGCGCCCAGCAGCTCGGCCGCCCAGGGGGCCAGCAGCAGGGTGAGCAGGACCACCGGGACGGCCAGGCCGACGGCGAGCCAGAGGCCGTCGACGCCCTGCTGGACGGCGCCCCGGCGGTCCCCGGCGCCGATCCGGCGGGCCACCGCGGCGGTGGTGGCGTAGGCGAGGAAGACGAACACCCCGGTGGCGGTGGTGAGGGCGGCGGAGGCGACGCCGACCCCGGCGAGCTGGGGGGTGCCGAGGTGGCCGACGATCGCGGAGTCGGCCATCAGGAACAGCGGTTCGGCGACCAGGGCGCCGAAGGCGGGCACCGCCAGGGCGAGGATCTCGCGGTCGTGGCCGCGTCGGTCGTGGCCGCGGCCGGTGGGGCTGCGTCTGGAGGGCTCGGCGGGGGCGGTGCTCATGCGCTCCAGGGTACTCATCCACAGGTAAGAGGCCAATGGCCGGTTCGGTCGTTACTCGAAACTGCGAGCGGTGTGCTCCGTCCGGTCCGCGCCCATGGCTGTTCGGCGGTGTGTGAAGAATTTCTCATGCACAGGCCCCGGAAGAGGTAATCGCAGGTCAACAGGTTGACGATGGATCGATCGTCCGGTTATCCACAGGAGCTTCCACAGGGGTGTCCACAGCTTTGCGGCAGTTCTCCACAGCCCGGGGCCGCTCGTCCACACCCCCTGTGGATAACCGCCTTGGCGCGAGGGCGTCCGGCGCCTTAGCGTGGGCCCTCCACCCGACACTCCCACCGGCCCCGGCGTCCGATTTGTCGGGGCCGTGGCGTACAAAGAGGAGCGGCTCCGCTCCACCCAGCCACCGGCAAGGCCCGCTCCAACTTCGCACCACTCGCTGATCGGGGAACACGCGTGACCGGCCCCCAGTACGACGACCACGACGCCCCGCCGCCGGAGGAGGACTGGCAGACCGCCGAGGACCCCTTCCCGGCCGGCGCCTTCGACGACGCCCCCTTCCCGGACGGTCCCGGCGACCGGCTGCCGGTCTCCCGCAACCGCGGCGGCCAGGGTGGCGGCGGCGGTCAGGGCGGCAACCGGGGCGAGGGCTTCCGCAAGGGCGGCGGCGACTTCAACGGCAGGGGCGGCAAGAACGGCAAGGGCGGCGGCCGGGACGACCGCAGGGACGACGAGGGCCACGGCGGCGTCGACGGCTTCGAACGCGTCCCCCCGCAGGACCTCGCGGCAGAGCAGTCCGTGCTGGGCGGCATGCTGCTCTCCAAGGACGCCATCGCCGACGTGGTCGAGGTGCTCAAGCCGGCCGACTACTACCGGCCCGCGCACGAGATGGTGCACGGCGCGATTCTCGACCTGTACGCCCGCGGCGAGCCGGCCGACCCGATCACCGTGGCCGGCGAGCTCACCAAGCGCGGCGAGCTCCAGCGCGTCGGCGGTGCCGCCTACCTGCACACCCTGGTCAACTCCGTCCCGACCGCGGCCAACGCCGAGTACTACGCCCAGATCGTCGCCGAGCGCGGGGTGCTGCGCCGCCTGGTCGAGGCCGGCACCCGGATCGCCGGCATGGGCTACGCCGCCGAGGGCGACGTGGACGAGATCGTCAACGCCGCCCAGGCGGAGATCTACGCCGTCACCGAGCAGCGCACCAACGAGGACTACGCGCCGCTCGCCGACATCATGGAGGGCGCCCTCGACGAGATCGAGGCGATCGGCTCCCGCAACGGCCAGATGTCCGGCGTGCCGACCGGCTTCGCCGACTTCGACGCGCTCACCAACGGGCTGCACCCCGGCCAGATGATCGTCATCGCGGCCCGCCCCGCGATGGGCAAGTCCACCCTGGCGCTGGACTTCGCCCGGGCCTGCTCGATCCACCACAAGCTGCCGAGCGTGATCTTCTCGCTCGAAATGGGCCGCAACGAGATCGCCATGCGCCTGCTCTCCGCCGAGGCCAGGGTCGCGCTGCACCACATGCGCTCCGGCAACATGACGGACGACGACTGGACGCGGGTCGCCCGCCGGATGCCGGACGTCAGCGAGGCGCCGCTGTTCATCGACGACTCGCCGAACCTGTCGATGATGGAGATCCGCGCCAAGTGCCGCCGGCTCAAGCAGCGCAACGACATCAAGCTGATCGTCATCGACTACCTCCAGCTGATGCAGTCCGGCGGCTCCCGCCGGGCCGAGAACCGCCAGCAGGAGGTCTCGGACATGTCCCGTAACCTCAAGCTGCTGGCCAAGGAGCTGGAAGTGCCGGTCATTGCGCTGTCCCAGCTGAACCGTGGTCCCGAGCAGCGCACCGACAAGCGGCCGATGGTCTCCGACCTGCGCGAGTCCGGCTCGATCGAGCAGGACGCCGACATGGTCATCCTGCTGCACCGCGAGGACGCCTACGAGAAGGAGTCCCCGCGCGCGGGCGAGGCCGACCTGATCGTCGCCAAGCACCGTAACGGTCCGACCGCGACCATCACCGTCGCCTTCCAGGGCCACTACTCGCGCTTCGTCGACATGACCCGGGACTGACGCCCGGGTTGTAGGGTCTCAGATTCCGTGTCCTAATCTCAGGCTCGATGGCCAAGTGACGGCAGATAGGACGCGGATCTGAGACTGGCAGGTAGAGCCGTTCACTCGTTTGAGTGATTCGGATCGCAGCGCGGACCGTCCGAGAACAGCGTGCTGGCACCGTGGCCGTACGGGCAGTTGCCCGAGGCTGGGGGTGCACGATGGACGGTACCGCTGCGACTGTCAGCATTCGTCGTCAAAGTGGCGAGGTCGTCGAAGACCGAGCGTGGGCTGAAGTGTCGGTCGGGCTGCTGAAGACGGCGGTGCCGTGGCGGACGTTCCGCTGGTACAGGGGGCAGAGGCACTACTCCGGTGTCTACTGGTCGGCGACGATGCGAGATCACGTGATCTACGAGTCGCGCCTTGAGTTGGCCCGACTGCTGTTCGCCGACTTTGATCCCTCCGTGCAGCGCATTACGGCTCAGCCCTTCCTGTTGAAGGCCCAGGTGGAAGGGCAACTCCGTAAGCACATCCCGGACTACCTACTGGTGACTGGGCAAGGACCAGTGGTCGTGGACGTCAAGCCGCTCAGCCGGCTGTCCAGGCCCGAGGTGGCGTTGACCTTCGACTGGACTCGGTGGGTGGTGGAGTCACAGGGATGGCAGTACGAGGTCTGGAGTGAGCCGCCGACCGTGGAGTTGGAGAACATCCGTTTCCTGGCGGGCTACCGTCGGGACTGGCTGTTCAGCTCCGATCTCCTGGACGAACTCCGCGAGGTCGAGCTTGACGGAGTCTCTCTGGGCCAAGCCGAAAGTCTCCTGCCCTGCCGTCCGGCGCCTCAAGTGCGGTCCGCGATCCATCACCTGCTCTGGACGCACGATCTTGTCACCGACCTCGACCAACCCCTCGTTCCTTCCCAGACGTTGAGGAGGGGCGCGTGACCCGGGCCGGCACCCGGGTGGGAGTTGGCACTCGCTTCCGCTACGACGGGGAGACTGTCGAGGTAGTGGAGATGGCCGTGACCACGGCAGGCAACGAAGTGGTTCTCAAGGACGGCCGGGGCCGGCTGCTTCGGCTGTCATTGAGGCAACTGCTGTTCTCCGACCACGCCACCGTCATTGCGGACCAGCCCGGACCGGAGGCCGACGATGTCGACGAGATCGCCTCGGTAGTGCTGGGCCAGCTCCACGAGGCCGAGAGGCGGAAGATTCTGGACCAAGCCGAGCACGTTCGTGAGGTCCTGACGGGATATCGGTTCGGGAGCCCGGAACTGGCGCGTGAAGGCGAGCCTCGTCCCGAGTACGCGCCGGAGAAGCCATTGGAGGCCAAGTACGCGGCGAAGGGTGCGGAGCTCGGGGTTGCCGCACGCTCGGTAAGGCGTTGGGTCACTGCGTTCCGCGAGCACGGCGAGGCCGGACTGGCTCCCAGGAAGGGGCTGGAGAGGAAATCGCAGGTCACAGCCGACGACCGGTGGGTGGAGACCGCGCTGGAGGTGATGGTCGAGCACACGGGGCAGTCCAAGCCGTCGCGGACGATGGTCATCGATCGGACGCGGGCACGGGTGATCGCACGGTTTGGTCCGGACGTGGTGCCGCAGCCGAGCCGGGCGACGGCGTTTCGGCTGCTGGCTGAATTGGAACGGCAGCATCCTCTGTTCCGGCTGAGCACGAAGCGGAACCGGGACATCGCCGACCGGCCCGAGGGTGCCTACGGCAAGCTTCGGCCGACCAGACCGGGCGAGTACCTCGTCATGGACTCCACCCGGCTGGATGTCTTCGCGTTCGACCCGATCACGCTGCGGTGGGTGCAGGCCGAGCTCTCGGTCGGGATGGACTGGTACACCCGCTGCATCACCGGGATCCGGATCACGCCGGTCTCGACGAAGGCGGTGGACGTCAGCGCGGTGCTCTACCAGTCCTTCCGGCCCCGCCCGGCCGGGCGGGACTGGCCCAGGCACGCGGTCTGGCCCGAGCACGGCATCCCCAGAACGGTGCTGGTGGACGTCGACGCGGCCGAAGGCCCGGGGCTCGCCTCGCCGGCTCTGGTTCCGGAGACGCTGGTGGTCGACCACGGCAAGGTCTACGTCTCGGAACATCTGACCAGCGTCTGCCGTCGAATGGGGATCTCGATCCAGCCCGCCCGGCTGCGGACCGGCAGAGACAAGGGCCCGGTCGAGCGGTTCTTCCGGACCATTCGTGAGGACCTCCTGCAGGCCCTGCCCGGCTACAAGGGGCCCGACATCCACTCCCGGGGCGAGAAGCCGGAGGACGATGCGTTCTTCTTCCTGGACGAGCTGGAGGCGATCATCCGAGAGTGGACCGCGGTGGTCTATCACTCCCGACCCCACTCCGGTCTCCTCGACCCGAGCCTGCCCGGGATGAGGATGTCCCCGGCGAAGATGTTCGAGCATGGCATGGCGAGGGCCGGCTACATCGAGGTCCCGCGGGATCCGAACCTCGCCTTCGAGTTCCTGCAGACCAAGTGGCGCACGATCCAGCACTACGGCGTCGAGATCGGTCGCCGCCGCTACAACGGGCCTGCGCTCAACGCCTACCGCAACCTCAAGAGCCCCTACGACGGACCGGTCAAAAACGGCTGGCCGTTCCAGGTGGACCCCGACGACATCACCAGGATCTACTTCCGAGATCCCGATAACCGCCGTTGGCACACCCTGCTCTGGGAGCATGCTCCAGCGGCGCACATGCCGCTGAGCGAGGACGCTCTGAGCTTCGCTCGGAAGCTGGCCGCGTCGAAATACCGCTACCCGGACGACCGGCTCGCCGTTGCCGACCTGCTGGAACGGTGGAACCTCGGGCTGGGAACGACGTTGGCCGAGCGACGCATGGCTCTGCGGCTCTCCCGTGAGCAGGCTGCGATCGAACTGCCGGAGACCGAGGCCGAGACGGTCATCTCGCTTCCGTCCGTACGCAAGGCCCTCGGGGCGGACCCGGACACGGCGAAGCCCGAGCAACCGGAGCCGACGGAGCTCGGCGATGACGACGAAGCCGACCTGGAAGACCTCGCCGACGAGGACGACTTCTACGCCGACGCCCTGGAGGACGTGTGACCGGAACGGCCGGCCTGCCCAGCCCGGCGAACCTGGCGCTGTCCCGGAAGGAGGATTTCAAGGCGTTCGCCGACGGCCCGCGCCGGACCCAACCCGATGTACTGACACACGCCCAACTCAAGGCCCTGAGCCCGCAGGCACGAGCCGATTACAACCGCAGCAGGCGTGAGTGGCACGCCAATCTCGGGCCACTCAGGACACCTCAACTGGCGGAGCTCCACGAGGACTTGTGGGACATCATCGACAGCAACCTGCAGGACGGTGACAAGGCCAAGGGTGCCGTCGCAGTTGATGCCTTTCCCGGCCTGGGCAAGACCACCTCGGTGCTGGCATTCGCCCGCGAGTTCCACCGCCGGGAGATAGCCGAGCAAGGAGAGTTCACCGCCCAGGGGAATGAACGGGTGCCGGTCTGCCGGGTTGGCCTGACCGGCAATACCGGCATGAAGGATCTCAACCGGGCCATGCTGGAGTTCTTCGGCCACCCGGGACGCCACCGCGGGACCACCGCCCAACTCGGCCAGCGAGCCCTGGATTGCATGCTTTCCTGCGAGGTCCGTCTGCTCGCTCTGGACGACCTGCACTTCCTGAAGTGGCGCAAGACGAACGGGATCGAGGTCAGCAACCACCTCAAGTGGATCGCCAACGAGTTCCCGGTGACCCTGCTGATGGTCGGCGTCGGACTCGCCGACAAGGGGCTGTTCAGCGAGGGCGGCACCAAAGGCGACGCGGTCATGGCCCAGACCGGCCGGCGCACCACGCGGCTCGGCATGCGGCCCTTCACGATCGAGACCGAGAAGAACCGCCAGGAGTGGCGGCAGATGCTGCTGGCCCTCGAACAACGTGTGGTCCTGACCGGCAAGCACCCGGGCATGCTCGTGGACGACCTGTCCGACTACCTCTTCGCCCGCAGCACCGGACACATCGGTTCCCTGATGACGCTGATCAACCGCGGCTGCCAACGGGCGGTCCGAAGCGGTGAGGAAACACTCAGCCAAGACCTGCTGGACGCCGTGAAGAACGACGAAGCGTCCGAGAAGGCCCGCCAGGAACTCGAAGCTGCCCTGGAGAAGCGCCGACTGACCAGCCGACCGCGGCCCGCACACAGGAAGTCGGCATGACTGGCGCCCCAAGGACGCTGCCGATCCGGCTCGACCCCTTGCCCGGCGAAGCCCTCGACTCGTGGCTCGAAGCCCTGGCCCAGCGGCTGGACACTCCACTGGGCGACGTACGGTCGCATCTCGGCTTCCCGGTGAGGGACCGATCCGGGAACCACCTCAGGGACATCCCGCCGGACTGGACGATTGCGCTGCGTGAGCACGAGACATCGGCAGTCGCGCACGCGAGCGGACTCTCTCTGGCCGCGATCACGGCCATGACGCTGGCCCACTACGACCAACGCGCCCTTCGTATCGACTTGGACCGTCGGCACGTCGACCGCCGGGTGCTTTGGGGGCGCGGCCGGGGATCGCGGTTCTGCCCGGAGTGCCTGGCCGATTCCGCTGGCCGCTGGCAGTTGGTCTGGCGCCTGGGATGGACCTTTGCCTGCCCTCGCCACCGTCGCCTGCTCGCGGACTGTTGCCCGAACTGCGGGCGTGTCCAGCGGGAGCGACCCCGTTCTGGACGGGTCGTTCCTCAGCCGGGCATCTGCGGCAATCCCCCCTCACAACCGAGCAGAGCATCATCCGGTGGCTGCGGCTTCGACCTCACCGAGACCAGAACGCTTCGGCTGCCCGCAGGCCATCCGGTGTTGACCGCCCAGGACTGGCTGATGGAGGCCATCGAGTCCGGGACAGCCGCCTTCGGCGCCTACACCGCCAGCCCGCAGCTGGCATACGACGCCCTTACGGACATCCGAGCCGTTGGCGGACGAGTGCTGGCAGACCTCCCCGCCGGCGTCATTAGGCACCTGCTGCCCGCCGATCTCGCCGACGAGCACCTCATGCTCGACCCGGACTCCCGACTCGCATCCCGAGCCGCGGAGCGGCCCGGCTTCATGGCCCCGCCACGGGCCGTGAGCGCCGCAGTCGCGGTGACCATCGCGCTGCGAGTCCTTGAACTCCGGGATCTCCACGAGGCCGGGGAGGTGATGCGTGGACTGCTGGAGGCGATGCGCGAGGAGCTCTGGCAGATCAGTGCCACCAGCATCGACAGCTGGGGACGCGGCCTGAGCCCCGTCCTCAACGCGGTGCACCTAGCCGCGCTCGCCCCGTCGTTCCGGCCCAGCGACCAACTCCGCTTCCGCACCGTGACCAGCATGCCCAGCAGACCGAATCTCACGGACGCTGTGCTGACCCGGCGAGCGCGGCACATACCCAGCACGTTCTGGCAGTCCTGGGCAGTACGACTCACCCCGTCGAAAGGGGTCTACCCCCGTGTTCTCGCGCCAGTCCTGGCCGGCGCTCTCCTGATCATCGGCAGCCGGACCAGCCTTGATGACGCGGCCCTCGCCCTCGGCGCAGTCGCTGACGGCATCGACATCTCCCGGATCCTGCAACTGCTGAACGATCAGCAGCAATGGCCGGACATGATGACCGCCCTGGTTCGCCTGGCCGACTACCTCGACTCCAACGAAATCCCCATCGACTACCAGCGTCGCCGCCGCCTCGACTACACCAGCCTGTTGCCGCACGAGCGTTGGCTGGACATCTGCCGCCGCACCGGCACGTTACCCGGCCAAGGCCGACGAGAGCAGATCATCCGCTGTCGGCTGTTCCAACGCGTCAGCGGCCTGCCGGCCGAAGCCGCACCCAGCTACCCCAAGGTCGATGAAGCACCCTTCAGAGCCGAGATCGCCCGTGCTGCGGCCCTCCAAACACCCGAGCTGGCCGAGGAACTGGACCGCGCTGCCAGGGACTTCCTGGCAGCCCACGGCATCCACGACGAGCCGGTGACCTGGCAGCCGCCCATCTTCCTGCTCGACGGGCTGGACCTGCCCGGCCCCGACCCCGCTCGCATCGACATCCCGCATCTGCACCAGCTCATCCGCCAGCGCAAGAACCCAGTGCAGTACGCGGCCAGGGCACTCGACACCAGCGTCGAGACGATCCGCTATGTCCTGGACGAGCATCCCGCTCCCGCACCGCCGCCGACCAAGTCCGTTGCCAGAGCGATAGGGGCCACCCGCCACCGAGCCCGCCAGGATGTGCCGAAGGAGACCTTCGTGCGCCTCTACCTGCACGAGCACCAATCCCTGAACCAGATCGCCGCCCTCACCGGCTTCTCTCGCAAGGTGCTCGCCTCGTTCGCGCACGAGTACGACATCCCGCTCCGCGACGGCCCACAGGACTACAAGCCCCGAGGCACCATCGAACGGGACTGGCTGATCGAGCAGTACGTCCACTGCCGCCGGACCCTTGCAGACCTCGCACGCGAGAAGGGCATGAGCACTGCGAACATGGCGCGCTGGGCCCACACCCACGGAATCCCTCTTCGACCCCGCGGAGGAGGAAGCCATGGAGCGGCTCTCCGGGTTCCCGACGAGACCGCCCAGATGCCGCCCATCGTGCGGATGGCTCTCACCAGCCCCTATGCGAGGCAACGCCTGGACCGTTTCCTGGCGGCTATCTCCTACCCGACCATGAGTGACGCTGCCGTAGCCCTTGGGCTCAGCCAGTCGGCCCTTGTGACCCAGATCAACCGTCTCGAACGGGACCTCGGGCACCCCCTGCTTGAGCGGGCCGTCCGCGGCCGGCCCATGAAGCCGACAGCGTTTGGCTTGAGGGCCGTGAGTGAGGTGAGGAAGCTTCGGCGGCAGAAGAACGCCAAAGTGCTCCTGTCTGAGCTCTGAAGCTGAAATGATATTTGCGGCCACCTAGAGGGAGAGCACGTGGACGTGTACCAGAGCGAGGTCAGCCCGAGCGCGATCATCGGCCTGGAAGAGAAGGTCTCGAAGGAAAGTTACGGGAAGTACCTGAAGAAGATCACGCTGCGGAAGGTTCGGGGCTTCACCGACCGCACTGTGACCCTTGACTTCCCTGTCACTGCACTGGTCGGGCCAAACGGGGGCGGCAAGAGTACAGTCCTCGGGGCCGCAGCGCTCGCTTACAAGAGCGTCCTGCCCGGGCGATTTTTCGCCAAGAGCGGCAAGCATGACGAGAGCATGCAGAATTGGTCGATCGAGTACGAGATCATCGACAAGGCTCTCAGCGCTCGGGGGCACATCCTGCGTACCGCACGCTTTAAGACGTACAGGTGGAGCCGAGACTCCGTGCTTGACCGCGAAGTCAAGGTCTTTGGTGTCGATCGCACCCTCCCTGCTACTGAGCGGGCCAAGCTTAAGAAGGCCGCGACCGCAGCGTTCGCGGCGCTCAAGGAGGTGGAGCTGCCTCCAGAGGTCACAGCTCACGTGGCCAGGATCCTCGGCAAGCCGATCGAAGGCTTCCAGCAGCTCTACGTCGACGCGGCTGGCGCCGTCACTCTATTCTCCGGGCGCACGCACAAGGATGTGGAGTACTCCGAGTTTCATTTCGGGGCAGGCGAGGCCAGCGTGATTCGGATCGTCGCCGAGGTCGAGGCTGCTCAAGACGGATCCATGATCCTTATCGAAGAGATCGAGAACGGCCTTCACCCGGTGGCTACGCGACGAATGGTCGAGTACCTCATTGGTGTCGCGAAGCGCAAGGGTTGTCAGGTGATATTTACAACCCATTCCAATGATGCGCTTGCGCCCTTGCCGTCCAAGGCCATCTGGGCGGCCTACGGCGGGGAAGTTCTTCAGGGGAAGCTTGACGTTCGCGCCCTGCGCACGATTACGGGGCAGATTCATGCCAAGCTTGCGATCTTTGTTGAGGACACCTTTGCCGAGATGATGGTTACGACGGCCCTGCGTGTTCACGGCGGAGTTGAGCTAGACGCCGTGAAGGTGCACGGCATGGGCGGGGCTGACCCTGCGATCAAGGTTAACCATCAGCACAATATTGACCCGACCAGTCAGTTTAAGTCGGTGTGCATTCTCGATGGCGATCAGGCTGGGCGTGAGAGTGCAAGCGATCTCATCTTCCTTCTCCCCGGAGACAGTTCGCCAGAGGCGCATGTTCTTGGCCGGATCATGGAGCGGCTCGACGCGGTTGCCGCCAAGCTTGCCCTTCGCTTGCAGTTGACCGTTCATCAGCAGGAGCGCGTCAAAGAAGTAGTGCGAACTCGTGCCGTGACTAATTGGGACCGGCATGTCATCTGGGAGCAGATCGGCGCGGATCTCGACTTTCAGGCGGGCAGCATCGTGGCTGGCGCCTTCCTGGCTACATGGGCTGAAGAGTATCCCAAGGAGGTCAACCAATTGGTGGAAGCTCTCGGGGACCTCCTGCCGCGACGGGAGTAGACAGACGTAGGCATGGACTGCAGGTGCCGGTATTGGTGAAGGCAGTTTCACCAGCACCGGCCTTCGCTTGTTGAGGTCGGACGCTGCTTCCGTCATCCGTTTAAGAGAACTGCTGAGCAACGCCACGGATCTGATGGTATGACCACCTTCCACGTCTTCGACCTCACCTACTGGGGCCGGTACGAGGACGACGGGCATGCGCAGTTTGGGGGCGAGCGGATCGCGCAGTAAGGCGTCGACGGATCGCACGGCTGGCTCGACCTCCCGCTGGCCGAGGCAGCCGCATGTGCGGCCGAACTCACCGCCTGGCGAGACCGCCTCCACGGCAAGGGCCTCATGGTCGCGATCGACAAGCACGCCGACTTCCACCGCTTCCGGCGGGCCGGGTGGTACCACCCTCGATGAGGCACCGCAGTGAGCGGGGCGCTGGCCAGGTCTATCCGGTCACGCTCGAAGCCGACAAGGCGGGCGGGATGGTGTTGCGATGGACCATCCTCGACAACGAGGACGAGTGACGCGCCCAGCTCTGGGGATCCGCCACCGTGGTGAGACTGATCAACCCCGACAGGTGGTGAGACAGATCCGGGAGCCGCAGGTCACAGCGGTGACCTGTGACACGAGCCGCGAGACCCTACAGGTGCGGCCGGTGCGGTCGGGGTGGCCGGTCAGAACCAGGACAGGCAGTGCGGCGGGCGCTCGGTGCGGAACAGGGCGTCGGCGAGGGCGACCGCCTCCGGGCGGTGGGCCCGGACGTGCCCGGCCCGCACCAGCGTGCCCACGGGGGTGCCGCCGAGGTAGACCGCGCCCAGGTCCCGCACGTCCAGCGTGAGGTCGGGCTCCCGGTCGGTCGGGACGCACACGGCCTCGCCGCCCCGGACGGTCAGCAGGTGGCGGGCGCGCTCGCCGAGGAACGGGTCGTCCACGTCGAGGACGAGCTCGCCGTCGGCGGACCAGCCGCGCGCGGTCAGCGCCCGGGGGACGTCCAGCAGCCGGACCCAGAGCCACTCGCTGCTGTTGCCCACCTGGGCGGCGCCGAAGTCCGCGAGCTGCCAGCGCAGCGGGTGCTCGGCCGGGAAGTGCTTGAAGACGACCTGGTCGACCAGGTCGTGCCCGAGCAGGAACCGGGCCAGGGCCGAGGTGACGGCGTCGTCGACGGCGACGGTCTCGTCCACCGTCAGGGTGTCCCCGTCCAGGGAGTAGCTGGCGTAGCCGTCCGGGGTGCCGGCGGCGTCGCGGTGGACGGCGATGTAGCGCGGCGCCGCGGCGACCGGGGGCTGCCCGGCGCCCAGGGCCCACCAGCGGTGCGGGCGGGACAGCGCACCGGGCCGGGCGCGGCGGTAGCGGTCGTAGACCTCCTCCAGGAGGTCCCGGCAGTCGGCGCGCCGCAGCAGCTCGACCGAGCCGGTGTCCGTGCCCCCGCCGGCCCGCGGGGCGGTGAAGGCGGCCCGGTGGCGCGGCACCGTCAACCGCCCGGTGTACGTCGCCGGGCCGTAGCCGAACCGGCCGTAGATCGCGGGCTCGGAGGCCAGCAGCACGGACAGGAACTCCCCGCGGGCCCGCAGGTCGGCGAGCTGGCGCCGCATCATCGCGGTCAGTACGCCCCGGCGGCGGTGGGTGGGCAGGACGCCGACGAAGCTCACTCCGGAGACCGGGGTGAGCGCCCCGCCGGGCAGGGTGAGCTCGAAGGAGTACGCGGCGGCGGTGCCGACCGGACGCCCGTCGTCCGTCACCGCGAGCAGGCCGCGCTCCGGTTCGATCGCCGACCACCAGACCCCGCTGCCGTCCTCGGCCCGGGCCTCCGGGAAGCGGCCGAACGCGGCGTGGACGGTGTCGACGAAGACGTCGAGGTCCTTCTCGGTCGTGGAGCGGATCTCCATCGCTGCTGCGCCCTCCCCTGGGTACGGCCCACGGTGCGCGGGCCGCCGACAGTCCAGCCGTGACCGGTGGGCGGAGCAAACGAATTTCGCCCGGCCGTGGCCTGAGCGGGTCCGGGGGCGGGGCGGGTCCGGGGGCGGATCAGACGGTGACGGTGGCCCGGAAGAGGGTGCCGGGGGTGCCGGAGAGGCGGGTCGGGGTGCCGGTGGCGGGGAGGAAGGCGGACTGGCCGCGGGCGAGGTCCAGTACGGCGCCGTCGGCGGCGGTGAGCCGGACGGCGCCCTCGGTGCAGAGCAGGATCTGCGGGGTGCGGCCGTCGATCTCCCGCTGCACGCCGTCCAGTTGGAAGCGGGACAGCCGGAACTCGTCGATCGGGACGGGGTAGAGCCGCTCGCCGGGGGTGCCCTCGACCGGGACGGGGTGCACCACCTCGGGGGCGCCGGGCTCGAAGAGCACGACCTTCAACAGTTCCGGGACGTCGATGTGCTTGGGGGTGAGGCCGGCCCGCAGCACGTTGTCCGAGTTGGCCTGGAGCTCCACGCAGACGCCGGACAGGTAGGCGTGCGGTACCCCGGCGCCCAGGTAGAGCGCCTCGCCGGCCCGCAGCCGGACGTGGTTGAGCAGCAGGCCGGCGATCACGCCGCGGTCGTCCGGGAAGTCCTTCGCGATCCGGGCGTACGGGGCGTGCGGGCCGTCCGGGTCGGTGCCGGCCAGCGCGGCGACGGTCTCCCGGACGGTCCGTGCGGCGGTCTCGTCGTCCAGGGTGAGCAGGGTGGCCAGGGTGCGGCGCAGCGCCTCGGCCTCGGCCTCGGGGCCGCCGTCTTCGCCGACCGCCAGCAGTGCGATCAGCGGGTCCAGCCCGGGCACCCCGAGGGCGGCCATCAGCTGCGCCGCCCCGGCGGGCCGGCGGAAGCCGCACAGGCCCTCGAAGTCGCCGAGCGCGCACACCATTTCGGGCTTGTGGTTGTCGTCGCGGTAGCTCCGCTCCGGGGCGTCCGGCGCGATGCCGAGGGCGTTCTCGGCGGCGAAGCCGGCCCGGGCCTGGTCCGGTGTGGGGTGGGCCTGGATGGACAGCGGGATGCCGGCGGCGAGCACCTTGAACAGGAACGGCAGGCTCGGCCCGAACCGGGCCACGCTCGCCGCGCCGAGCTCGCCCTCGGGGTCGGCCGCGATCAGCTCGTCCAGTCGGCGCGGGCCTTCGCCGCGGTCGGCCCGGGACGGGTCGCCGGGGTGGGCGCCCATCCACAGCTCGGCCTGCGGTTCGCCGGTCGGCTCCTGGCCGAGCAACTCGGGCAGGGCCGTGAGCGACCCCCAGGCGTACGGGCGGACGGTGTTGACGAGCCTGTCCATGCGCGCGGTCCTACTCCTTCGCTGACGGGGCTGCCCCGGACGTCCCGGGTCCGGGCCGGCGGTGCGGGCCCGGCGGTGCGGGCGGTCCGGGCCCGGGCAAGGGCATCGACCCTAGCTGACCTGGGTCGCCCGCGGGGAAACGGTGGGCATCAGGGGGGAGTGCCGTGGTCCGACCAGCGGTTCCCGGGCGCGGTAGTAGAATGCCAGGACGCAGTAGTATCCGCCCCCCGCAGCATTCTCCACCGTGGTCATCCCGTCGGCGGGCTGTCGGCGGGGCCGCGTTCCAGAGTGCGGGCGACGGTGTTCTGACACTCCCCGCCATCGGCCGAGAGGTTTGTACGTGACCGTGAACCAGCAGAGTTTTGCTGATCTCGGCAGGGTCCTGGTGATCATCCCGACCTACAACGAGGCGGAGAACGTCGAGCGGATCGTCGGCCGGGTCCGTGCCGCGGTGCCCGAGGCGCACGTGCTGGTCGCCGACGACAACAGCCCCGACGGCACCGGCGAGCTGGCGGACAAGCTGGCCGCCGAGGACGGCAACGTCCACGTCCTGCACCGCAAGGGCAAGGAGGGCCTGGGCGCCGCCTACCTCGCGGGCTTCCGCTGGGGCATCGACAACGGCTACGACGTCCTGGTCGAGATGGACGCGGACGGCTCGCACCAGCCCGAGGAGCTGGACCGGCTGCTGGGCGCGCTGCGCGGCGCCGACCTGGTGCTCGGCTCGCGCTGGGTGCCGGGCGGCCGGGTGGTGAACTGGCCGAAGTCGCGCCTGCTGCTCTCCCGCGGCGGCTCGACCTACTCGCGGCTGATGCTGGGCGTGCCGATCCGGGACGTCACCGGCGGCTACCGGGCCTTCCGCAAGGAGACCCTGCTGGGCCTGGGCATGGACGAGGTGGCCTCGGCTGGCTACTGCTTCCAGGTCGACCTGGCCTGGCGCACGGTGAAGGCCGGCTTCAAGGTCGCCGAGGTGCCGATCACCTTCGTCGAGCGCGAGCTCGGGGCCTCCAAGATGAGCCGCGGCATCGTGGTCGAGGCGCTCTGGCGGGTGACCTCCTGGGGTGTCGCCGACCGGGTGTCCCGGGCGCGCGGCGGTGCCGCGAAGGGCTGAGCCGCCCCCGATCGTGCGAAGGGCCCGTCTGCCGGGATACGGCGGACGGGCCCTTCGTCGTACCCGGGGGCGACCGGCTGTCTAGGCCGGCCGGTCAGCAGCCGCCCCGGAGGGCGCTCTCCGGCAGGTAGCGGTCGGCCCAGACGGCCAGCTCGTTGAGGGCCGGTTTCAGGGCGACGCCGCCCTCGGTGAGCCGGTAGCTGACCCGCAGCGGCGGGCCGGGGTCGACCTCGCGGACGACCAGCCCGGCCTCGGTCAGTTCGGTCAGCCGGTCGGAGAGCATCCGCTCGCTGATGCCCGGTACGGCGCGGCGCAGCTCGGAGAAGTAGGCCGGTCCGCCGTTGTTGAGCACGCCCAGCAGCATGCCGGTCCAGCGCTTGCCGAGCAGGGTGAACACCCGGTTGAGGGCCAGGTCGACGTTGGCGCAGCCGCCGCGGACGGCAGGGGCGGCGCACGCGTCGACCGCGGTCGGTACTGCGTCGGTCACTACCTCGGGCTCGGCCATGGATCCAGCGTACTCGACCGGGCACTAGTGACTGCGGAAAAGTAAGCTGCTACCTTAGTTGCAGCTGCAAGGGAAAAGGCAGCTACTAATTCTCTGGAGGACCGCCATGCCCACGCTCCTGCACATCGACTCCTCGGCGCTCACCGACGGCTCCGTCTCCCGCGAGGTCACGGCCGCCTTCCGGGCCGCCTGGGAGGCCGAGCACCCCGGCGGCACGGTGGTCCACCACGACCTCGCCGCCGACCCGATGCCGCACCTGGACGCCGCCGGCATCACCGCCGGATACCTCCCGGCCGAGGCGCGCACCGCCGAGCAGGCCGCCGCCTTCGCGCTGCGCGAGCGGCTGATCGTCGAGCTGGAGACCGCCGACGCCGTGCTGATCGGCGCTCCGATGTACAACTTCACGATCCCGTCGACCCTCAAGGCCTGGCTGGACCAGGTGGTCCTGATGGGCCGCACCGCCGGCGAGCAGCCCTCCGCCAAGGGCACCCCGGTCACCGTGGTCGCCTCCCGCGGCGGCTCGTACGGCCCCGGCGCCCCGCGCGAGCCGTTCGAGTTCGTCATCACCTACCTGGAGAAGGTGCTGGCCGGCGGGCTCGGGCTGGAGGTCGACTTCATCGTCCCGGAGTTCACCATGGCGGCGAGCGTCCCGGCGCTGGCCGAGTTCGTCCCGGTCGCCGCCGAGTCCAAGGCCAAGGCCCTGGAACTGGCCGCCGCCCGGGGCAAGGAGCTCGCCGCCCGGGCCGCGGTGTGACGTGCGCCCGAAGGCGCGTCCCACCGGGCGCGCCTTCCGCGCAATCGGCGGCCGGTACTCCCATGCTGTAGGGCGCAGGAAGTCCGACCGCCGACCAGAGGGAGCAGCCCGTGACGTCGTCCCCGCCCGAGGAGAGCGCCGGCGCGGAACGGGTGGACGCCGAGCCCGTCGCGGCCGGACTCCCCGACGACGCCGGGCGGACCGCCCGACCGCTGGAGGTCTCCGTCTTCACCGGGCCCGAGTCGTCCTTCTTCGCCACCTCCACGCTGATCCTCGGCGAGCAGACCGCGATCCTCGTCGACGCCCAGCTCACCCGCAGCGCCGGGCGCGAACTGGCCGAATGGGTCGCGGGCAAGGGCCGCCGGCTGCTCGCCGTCGTGGTCACCCACCAGCACCCGGACCACTACTTCGGGGCCGAGGAGGTGCTGAGGCTCTTCCCGGACGCCCAGCTGCTGGCCGCCCCGGCGGTGGTCGAGGGCATCCGGCGCACCGTCGCGGCCAAGGTCGCCCAGTGGAAGCCGGTCTACGGCGACGACATCCCGGACCACCCGCTGGTGCCCGCCCCGCTGCTGCCGCAGCCGCTGATGCTCGACCGCCAGGTCATCCCGGTGCTGCTGCTCGGCCAGGCCGACTGCGGGGAGTCCACGGTCGTCCACGTGCCGAGCATCCGGACCGTGATCGCCGGGGACTTCGTCTGCAACGGCACCCACGTGTGGACCGCCGACACCACCCCGGCCCAGCGCACCACCTGGGGCCACAACCTCGGCCGGATCTCCGACCTCGGCGTGGACCGGGTGATCGCCGGGCACCGCGCCCCCGACCAGGGCGACGACGCGGCCCGGGTGCTCGCCTTCACCGGGGAGTACCTGCGGGACTTCGACCGGCTGCTCGCCGAGCACCCGGACGACCCGGAGGCGCTGGTCACGGCGATGAACGAGCGGTACGGGGAGCTGACCCTGCCGTCCTTCCTGGACCTGGGGGCGGCCGCCAACACCGCCCGGTCCGCCGCCGCTCCGGCGGGCGGGGCCGAGGACGGGGCCGAGGGTGAGGACGAAGAGGGGACGGCCGGGGACGGCTCGGACGGGGCCGACCGGTAGGGCGGGATACTGGCGGCATGACGACGCCGTACGACGTGATCGTTCCGGCGGGCGGCGCGGCCCGGAGGCTGGGCGGCGTCGACAAACCCGGCCTGACCGTCGGCGAGTCCACCCTGCTGGACCGGGTGCTCGCCGCCTGCACCGGTGCCCGGACCACCGTGGTGGTCGGCCCCGCCCGGCCCACCGCGCGCCCGGGCGTCCGCTGGACCAGGGAGCAGCCGCCCGGCGGCGGGCCGGTCGCCGCCGTCGCGGCCGGGCTCGACCTGGTCACCGCGGACACCGTGCTGCTGCTCGCCGCCGACCTGCCCTTCCTGGACCGCCGTACGGTGGACCGGCTGGTCGCCGCCCTCGACCGGGCCGGACCGCACGCCGACGCCGCCGTACTGGTCGACGCGGGCGGCCGCGACCAGCCGCTCGCCGCCGCCTACCGCACCGCCCCGCTGCGCGCCGCGCTCGCCGGGCTCGGCGACCCGGCCGGGCAGCCGCTGCGCCGCCTGGTCGGCGGGCTGCCCGGGCTGCGGGTCGCCGACACCGACAACGTCGCGTACGACTGCGACACCTGGGAGGACCTGGAACGGGCCCGGGAGCGGGAGAAGTCCTGACCGGGGGCCGGGCGCTGAGCGGGCCTCACCGGGCCGGACCGTCGGTCGTGAGGGGAACGACGCGCCCCGCACACGGGGTGAACACCTCGGGGAAACCGCCGATCGGGCAGCATGGGCGCATGGAGCGCACGCTGGAAGACTGGATCGCCGAGGTCAAGGCCGACCTGGGCATCGACCTGGACGTGGACGTCCGGGGACTGCTCGACCTGGCCCGGGTGGTCGCGCACGGGGTGGCCCGGCCCGCCGCGCCGCTGACCGCCTTCCTGATCGGCTACGCGGCCGCGCAGCAGGGCGGCGGGGCGGAGGCCGTGGCCGAGGCGTCCCGGCGGACCGCGGCGCTCGCCGAGCGGTGGAGTCCGGCCGACGGCCCGGGGGAGCCGTGAGCGAGGTCGGACGGACCACCGTGACCGTTCCCGCCACCGGCCCCGGCGTGCTGAGCTGGTCGCGCGCCCGGGAGGCCGCGCGCCGGGCCGGGCTGCGGCCGCTGCCGGTGATCGGGCTGCCGCTGGCCGAGGCGCTCGGGCACGTCCTCGCCGAACCGCTCGGCGCGCTCACCGACCTGCCCGCCTTCGACACCTCCGCGATGGACGGCTGGGCGGTCGCCGGGCCGGGGCCCTGGAAGGTCACCGGTCGGGTGCTGGCCGGCCGCTCCGAGGTGGCGCCGCTGGCCGACGGCGGCGCCGTCGAGATCGCCACCGGTGCCCAACTGCCGCCCGGCGCCACCGCCGTACTGCGCCGCGAACACGGCCGGGCGGACGGCGCGCTGCTGCGCGACACCGGCCCCCAGCAGCTGACCACCGGCCAGGACGTCCGCCCGCGCGGCCAGGAGTGCCGCCGGGGCGAGGAGTTGCTGCCCGCGGGGACGGTGGTCGGGCCGGCCGTGCTCGGCCTGGCCGCCGCCTGCGGCCACGACCGGCTCGCCGTGCGCCGTCGGCCGGCGGTCCAACTGCTGGTGCTCGGCGACGAGTTGCTCGACACCGGGATCCCCGGACCCGGGCTGGTCCGGGACGCGCTCGGCCCGCTGCTGCCGCCCTGGCTGCGGGCGGCCGGCGCCGACGTGACCGAAGTCCGCTGCGTCCAGGACGACTTCGGGCTGCTGCGGGACGCCCTGCGGCACTCCACCGCCGACGTCGTGGTCACCACCGGCGGGACGGCCGCCGGTCCGGTGGACTTCCTGCACCGGGCGCTCGCCGAGGCCGGCGCCCGACTGCTGGTGGACGGCGTGGCCGTCCGCCCCGGACACCCCATGCTGCTGGCCGAACTCAGCGGCGGGCGCCACCTGGTGGGCCTGCCGGGCAACCCGCTCGCCGCCGTCGCCGGCATGGTCACCCTGGCCCTGCCGCTGCTGCACGCCCGCGGTGGCCGGGCACCCGGCGCGCCCGCGCTCGCCCCGGCGGCCGTCCTGCTGCCCGGGCACCCGGTGGACACCCGGCTGCAACCGGTGCGGCGCACCGCCGAGGGCGTGGTGCCGCTCGCCTTCGACGGGCCCGCGATGCTGCGCGGCCTCGCCCGGGCCGAGGCCCTGGCCGTCGTCCCGCCCGGCGGGGCGGCCGCGGGGGAGACCGTCGAACTGGTGGAGGCACCATGAGCAGGTTGCGACGCATCTCGGCGCCGGGGACGGAGCCGTGGGCGGACGCCGGGATCGTGCTGCCCGCGCGCCGCACCGCGCCCGCCGTCCGGCAGGTCGGCTCACGGCTGCTGGTCGCGCTGGCCGTGCTGGTCGCCACCTCGGTGATCGTCTACCTCGACCGGGCCGGCTACCACGACAACGCGGGCGGCGAACTCAGCTTCCTGGACGCGGCGTACTACGCCACCGTGACGCTCTCCACCACCGGCTACGGCGACATCACCCCGTACAGCGACGGCGCGCGGCTCACCAACATCTTCGTGATCACCCCGCTGCGCGTGGTGTTCCTGATCATCCTGGTCGGCACCACGCTGGAGGTGCTCACCGAACGGACCCGCCTGCAATGGCGGTTGAACCGCTGGAGGTCCACCGTGCGCGAGCACACCGTCGTCATCGGCTTCGGGACGAAGGGGCGCAGCGCCGTCGACACCCTGCTCGGGCAGGGGGTGAAGGCGGAGGAGATCGTCGTCGTCGACCCGCAGCGCAAGGTGATCGAGCACGCCTCGCAGCACGGCCTGGTCGGGGTGGTCGGCGACGCGACCCGGACCGACACCCTGGTGCGGGCCGCCGTCCCCGCCGCGGCCCGGATCGTGGTCGCCCCGGAACGGGACGACACCGCGGTGCTGATCACCCTGACGGCACGGCAGCTGAACAAGGGCGCCACCGTGGTCGCGGCCGTCCGGGAGGACGAGAACGCACCCCTGCTGCGGCAGAGCGGCGCCGACGTCGTGGTCACCAGCTCCAGTTCGGCCGGGCGGCTGCTCGGGCTGTCGATGCTCAGCCCGCACGCCGGGGCGGTGATGGAGGACCTGCTGACGTACGGGAACGGGCTGGACGTGGTCGAGCGTCCGGTCACCCGGGCCGAGGCGGGCCACAGTCCGCGCGCGTGCGAGGAACTGGTGGTCGCGGTGGTCCGGGGCCGACGGGTGCTCAACTACACCGAGCCGGAGGCCGCCGTGCTGCAGCTCACCGACCGGGTGATCGTCATCAAGTCGGCCGCGCAGGGCGGGGCCTGAGCCCCGGAGCGCCGTGCGCCGCAGTAGGTTCGGGGCATGCATGCGATGACGATTCCCGTACCCGGCGGCCCCGAGGCACTGGTGTGGGCCGAGGTCCCCGACCCGGTGCCCGGCGAGGGCGAGGTCCTGGTCGAGGTGGCGGCCACCGCCGTCAACCGCGCCGACCTGCTCCAGCGGCAGGGCTTCTACAACCCGCCGCCCGGCGCCTCCCCCTACCCCGGACTGGAGTGCGCCGGGCGGATCGTCGCGCTCGGCCCGGGCGTGGCCGGCTGGGCCGTCGGCGACGAGGTGTGCGCGCTGCTGGCCGGCGGCGGCTACGCCCAGCGGGTCGCGGTGCCGAGCGGGCAGCTGCTGCCGCTGCCGAAGGGGCTGAGCCCGGAGCAGGCCGCCGCCCTGCCGGAGGTGGCCTGCACCGTGTGGTCCAACGTCTTCCTCACCGCGCACCTGCGGCCGGGCGAGACGGTGCTGCTGCACGGCGGCGCGAGCGGGATCGGGACGATGGCGATCCAGCTGGCCAAGGCGGTCGGCGCCCGGGTCGCGGTGACGGCCGGCAGCGCGGCGAAGCTGGCCCGGTGCACCGAGCTGGGCGCGGACATCGCGATCGACTACCGGGAGCAGGACTTCGTCGAGGTGCTCCGGGAGGCCACCGACGGGGCCGGGGCGGACGTGGTCCTGGACATCATGGGGGCCAAGTACCTGCAGCGGAACGTGGAGGCGCTGGCCGTCAACGGGCGGCTGGTGATCATCGGGCTGCAGGGCGGGGTGAAGGGCGAACTCGACCTCAACGCGCTGCTGCGCAAGCGGGCGGCGGTGATCGCCACCAACCTGCGCGGGCGGCCGCTGGCCGAGAAGGCGGCGATCGTGGCGGCGGTGCGGGAGCACGTGTGGCCGCTGGTGGAGTCCGGGGTGGTGAAGCCGGTGGTGGACCGGGTGCTGCCGCTGACGGAGGTCGGCGAGGCGCACCGGGTGCTGGAGGCGGGGGAGCAGGTCGGGAAGGTCGTGCTGACGGTCTGAGCGCTGGGCCCGGTCCGGGGCGGGGGTACCGCCGCGTGTCCGAAATGCCGCGATTGTCGGACTGTGTGAGGCTGGTGCGGAGCTGTCCCGCCGCCGAACCCGCCTCCGGGCGCGGTCGGCCGTCGGAAGGACTCCGACCGTGGCCGCACCCCCGCACACCGCCCTCGGGCCGTTGCCCGCCGCGCTCCACCACCGCCCCGACCGCCGTGCCCGGCGGCTGGTCGCGGCGGCCGTGCTGGGGCTGACGCTCCCGCTGGCCGCCGCGACCGCCGCGGTGGCGCTCCCCGCGCCGGGTGCCTCGGCGCCGGGGCACGCGCGGGCGGACGCTCCGGTGCCGGCCGGCGGGGAGCAGCGGGCGGACCGGTCCGATCCGGCAGCGCAGCCCGACAGGGTGGACACGGCGGACGGGACGGACACGGCGGACGGGACGGATACGGCGGACGGGACGGACGGCGCGGACCAGGCCTGGTTCGCGCCGAAGGCCGCACCGCCGCAGTACGGGGTGCCCGACCGGTCGCGCCCGGACCTCGCCGAGCTCAGGGCGCACCGCCACCACCCGGCCGCCGCCCTGGAACGGCCCGACCAGGCCGTCGAGCAGGCGCCGGACCAGGCCCCCGAGCAGGCCCCCGACCAGGCCGTCGAGCAGCTGCCCGAGCAGCCGCCCGAGCAGGCCCCGGACCAGGGCGCCCAGGCCGACCGGCCGGACCCGGCCGCGGACACCCCGGACGCCCAGGACCCCGCCGCCGACCAGGACACCGTCACGACGGCCGCCCAGCCGGTGGCGGCCACGGCGGTCACCGGGGTCCTCCCCGCCCGCTGGCAGGACCCCTCCACCCTCCAGCTGCCGCTGGGCGTGGGCCTGGGGCTGATCGGCTGCGGCCTGGGGCTGGTGGGCCTGCGGCTGCGGAAGGGCTGAGCGGGCGGGCCGGCGGCGTGGAGGTTCGGTGCGGGTTCCCGGGGGACACGGCCGCGGCGAGGGGTGGGTTTCGCGGGGTGGTCGGGGAGGTGCTGTGTGCGACCGGAGTGGCGCGGGGGACGGCGCACGCGCGGGCGCGGACGGTCGGGTCGGGGCGGGAACTGAGTATCCGTACGGATTCCCGGGCGGGCCGCGGGGGCGTACCGTCGTCACGGTTGGCGCAGGACGGCGGGACGCACGGGGGCTTCCGCCCGACCAACCCCAGTGAGAGAGAATGTTGTTCATGACGAATCCGATGAACGAGCGCTCGTCGCAGGAGCCCTTCCGGGCCGCCGGCGGGCAGTCGCAGGACGGCCAGAAGGTGCTGATCGTCGGACCGGACGGGCTGCCCGTGGGCCAGGGGTTCGCCGCGGTACCGATCGGGGGGGACGAGGACGCGGACATGCCGCGCGAGCTCCCGGTGACCGAGATGGTCGAGCAGCCCGCCAAGGTCATGCGCATCGGCAGCATGATCAAGCAGCTGCTGGAGGAGGTCCGGGCGGCGCCCCTCGACGAGGCCAGCCGGGTCCGGTTGAAGGACATCCACGCCAGCTCGATCAAGGAGCTGGAGCTCGGGCTGGCCCCGGAGCTGGTCGCCGAGCTGGAGCGGCTCTCGCTGCCGTTCACCGACGACACCATCCCGACCGAGGCCGAGCTGCGGATCGCCCAGGCCCAGCTGGTGGGCTGGCTGGAGGGCCTGTTCCACGGCATCCAGACCGCCCTGTTCGCGCAGCAGATGGCCGCGCGGGCGCAGCTGGAGCAGATGCGGCGCGCGCTGCCGCCCGGTCTGCACGGCGGCGAGCCGGACGAGGAGGACCCGGGTCAGGGCCGCGGGATCCGCTCCGGCCCGTACCTGTAGGCCCGTACCTCCAGGCCCGTAGCCGTGGGCCCGCCGGGCTCGTAGCCGTGGGCCCGCCGGGCCCGGACCCGCCCGCCGGACCCGCCCCGGGGCCGGACGTACCGCGACGATCCGCCCCGGACCGGCGTGCGGGGAGCGGGCGCCGACGGTCCGGGGGCGGGACCGGCCCTGGGCCGATCACCGTCGGCGGGAGCCGATACCCTGACCCCTGTCGCAGGCCGGTGGAGCCGCCGCGACAGGGGTTCGCCGGGCCAGTGGGCCGGGCCACCACGCACGGACGAGACCGAACGTCACGGTTGCGGCAGGACCACCGCGCCGAGGGGGAGCAGGGGACCATGAGCGAGCACGGCAACGCGGCGGCCGGGGGCTTCTCCCTGGGCAACGGCCGCTATGTGCTGCAGCGGCTGCTGGGCGAGGGCGGCATGGCCTCCGTGCACCTCGCGTACGACAGCGTGCTGGACCGGCAGGTCGCGTTGAAGAGCATGCACAGCGAGCTGGGCCGGGACGACTCGTTCAAGGAGCGGTTCCGCCGTGAGGCCCAGGCGGTGGCCCGGCTGGAGCACCCGAACATCGTCACGGTCTACGACAGCGGCGAGGACGTGGCCCCGGACGGCTCCAGCACGCCGTACATCGTCATGCAGCTGATCGACGGCAAGGGCCTGCGCGAGGCGATCAACGAGGCGGTCGCCCAGTACGGCGCGATGCCGGCCGACGAGGCCCTGAAGGTCATCGTCGGCGTGCTGAACGCGCTGGAGGCCTCGCACGACATGGGCCTGGTGCACCGCGACATCAAGCCCGGCAACGTCATGTTCGACCGCAAGGGCAACGTCAAGGTCATGGACTTCGGCATCGCCCGGGCGCTGGAGTCCGGCGTCACGTCGATGACCCAGACCGGCATGGTGGTCGGCACCCCGCAGTACCTGTCGCCCGAGCAGGCCCTCGGCAAGCCGGTGGACGCCCGCTCCGACCTGTACTCGGTCGGCGTGATGCTCTTCGAGATGCTCACCGGCCAGCTGGTCTTCGACGGCGACTCGGCCTTCTCGATCGCCTACAAGCACGTCCAGGAGGAGCCGCCGGCGGCCTCCAGCCTCAACCGGTCGGTCGTCCCGGTGGTGGACGCCTTCGTGGCGCAGGCGCTGCGCAAGGACCCGGCCCACCGGTTCCAGAGCGCGGCCGCGATGCGGGACGAGGCGGAGCGGCTGATCGCCGAGTTGAAGGGCGGCGGCGCCGGGCACGCGCTGCAGGCCAGCTCCCCGCTGGTGATCAAGGAGGGGCCGCGCTCGGTGCACGCCACTCCGCAGGCGCCGCAGACCCCGCACCCGCAGTACCTCCAGCAGGGCGGGCCGCAGGCCCAGCCGCAGCAGCCGCCGCAGTACCGGACGCCGCCGCCGGCCTACCAGACGCCGCACCCGCAGTACCTCCAGCAGGGCGGGCCGCAGGCCCAGCCGCAGTACCGGACCCCGCCGCCCGCGTACCAGACCCCGGGCCCGCAGGCCCCGCACACGCCGCAGCCCTTCCAGCGGCCGATGCACACCCCGGGCCCGCAGCCGATGCCGCCGTACCAGCAGCCGAAGCCCAGCGGCGGCGGCTGCTCCACGGCCTTCGTGGTGATCGCGATCATCGTCGGCGTGCTGGTGCTGGCCGGCATCATCATCGCGATCGTGGTCAACAAGGCGCAGAACACCACCAACGGCAAGTTCCACTCCGAGCGCCCGGCCGCGGTCGTGGTGGTGGACCCGCAGGCCGACCGGGGCGGTCTGCTCTGACGGATTTCCGCCCCTCCGCGCGTGTCACGGGTGCGCGCCGGAAGCGGTAGCGTTCGGGGATACGTAAGCGACAGGGCACCGCGAATCCGAGCGAACGCCCGGGGCGAGGAGCGATGGCACAGACGCAGCAGCCGGACGACGAGACGGGTGCCCGAGCGAACGGCCGGACCGGCGGCACGCCGGGGATCCCCGGGCCGGGCAGCGAATCCGCGACCTCCGCGCTGCCGCCGTTCGGCGGTTCGCAGACACCGGGCCGCGGGGTGCCGATGGGCACGGTCGGCGACGGCCGCTACCGGCTGACCCACCGGCTCGGCCGCGGCGGCATGGCCGAGGTCTTCGCCGCCGAGGACGTGCGGCTGGGCCGCACCGTCGCGGTCAAGCTGCTGCGCGGCGAGCTGGCGCAGGACGACATCGCCCGGGTGCGCTTCACCCGCGAGGCGCACGCCGTCGCGGCGCTCAACCACCACTCGATCGTCGCGGTCTACGACACCGGCGAGGAGTACGTCGGGGACGAGTCCACGCCGTACATCGTGATGGAGCTGGTCGAGGGCCGGACCGTCCGCGAGCTGCTGGCGGACGAGGAGGCGCCGCCGGTCGACCAGGCGCTGATCATCATCGCCGGGGTGCTGGAGGCGCTGGCCTACAGCCACCGCAACGGCATCGTGCACCGCGACATCAAGCCCGCCAACGTGATCATCACCAACGCCGGCGCGGTCAAGGTGATGGACTTCGGCATCGCCCGGGCGCTGACCGGCGGGGCCACCACGATGACCCAGACCGGCATGGTCATGGGCACCCCGCAGTACCTGTCGCCCGAGCAGGCGCTCGGCAAGCCGGTCGACCACCGCTCCGACCTGTACGCGGCCGGCTGCATGCTCTTCGAACTGCTCACGCTGCGCCCGCCGTTCACCGGCGACACCCCGCTCTCGGTGGTCTACCAGCACGTCCAGGACCCGCCGATGCCGCCCTCGCAGGCCAACGGCCGGGTGCCGGTCGGCCTGGACCCGCTGGTGCTGCGCTCGCTCGCCAAGAACCCGGACGACCGCTTCCAGGACGCCGACGAGTTCCGCGCCCACCTGCAGCACGCGCTGCGCGAGATGCACGGCGCGGGCGGGGCCGGCTGGGTCGGCGCGGGCACCGGGCTGCCCGGGGACACCGGGGCCACCCAGGTGCTCCGGCCGGACCAGGCGGCCGCCACCCAGGCCTTCGGCGCGGTCGGCGCCGGCGACCAGACCTCGGTGATGCCGTACTCCACGGGCGGCCCGCACACCCCCTCCCCGTACCAGGGCGGCGGCTCGTACGGCGGCGGTGGCGGCGAGGACGACCACGGCGACCACGGCGGCCGGCGGCGCGGGCCCTGGGGCTGGCTGGCCGGCGGGATCGCCGTGCTGGTCGCGGCCGGGGCCGGGATCGCCTTCGCGCTCAGCGGCACCGACGTGAAGACGCCCGTCGTGCCCAGCACGCCCGAGCCGGCGGTCAGCACCGTCGAGTCGACCACGCCGACCCAGAGCGGCCAGCTGACCCCGCCGCCGTCGACCTCCGGCAGCCGGCGGCCGCAGCAGCCGAGCGACCCCGGGACGTACGGCGGCAGCGGTGGCGGGGGCGGCACCAACATGTCGCCGTCGCCGACGGGGAAGCACACCCCGACCCCGACGCCGACGGCCACCCACACGCCGAGCGCCTCCGCGACGGCGACGGGCGGGGCGAGCGCCTCGGCGTCGGTGCCGCCCGGCGGCGACGGGGGCAGCACTGGCAGCTCGAAGCCGCTGCCGTCGCAGACCCCGGTCAAGCCGCCGGTGACACCGCCGGTCGGCGGCGGCAACTGACGGATCAGTTGGCGAAGGCGTCCAGGACCTGCTCGTACTCCTGGCACCACCACGCCAACTGGCCCGCCGAGGCGGGGTAGAGCGGGTCGGCCCGGTGGTCGGCCCGCTGGTAGCGCCACTGCAGCATCCAGAAGTCGTTCAGCCGCTCCCACCAGACCCGGTGGACGGCGGCGGCCAGGTGCTCGGCGGTGGCGGCACCGGAGGCCCGGTAGGCCTGGGAGTAGCGGCGGACCCGGACCAGGTCGAGGGCGCCGCTGGTGCGGTCGTTGAAGAGCAGGGTGGCGGCCCGGACGGCCTCCTCGGCGCGCGGCTGCGGGCCGAGCTTGTCCCAGTCGAGCACCGCGGTGACCCGCTCGCCGCCGTCCGGGCCTGCGGTGTGGATCAGGTTGAGGCCGTGGAAGTCGCCGTGGGTCCAGCCGGTGGGCGGGGCGGCGAGCGGGTCGGGCCGTCGCTGGGCGTGCTCGGCGAGCAGTTCCAGCCGTTCGTCGAGCCGTCGGACGACGAGGGCGTCCAGGTCGCCGTTCGGGCGGTGCGCGCGGGCGCGGCGCCGCAGGTCGCGGGCGAGTTCGGCGCTGTCGAGGGGGTCGGCGCTGCGGTAGCCGTCGGGCTGGTCGAGGGGGGCGCAGACGTCGTCGAGTGCGCCGTGCAGTCGGCCGAGCAGCGCGCCGAGGGCGTCGCACTGCAGTGGTTCGAGCTCAGTACCGTGCCGGTGTCGGCCATCGGTCCAGGGGAACAGGGCGAACAGGCGGCCGTTCAGGCCGGCCACCGTCGCGCCGCGGTCGGAGCAGTTCAGCGGGGGTGCCACCGGCAGGCCGAGGGCGTGCAGGTCGGTCATGGCGCGGTGGTGGGCGAGGATCTTCGGGCGGTTGGCGGTGGCGGCGTCGACGTAGCACTTCAGGAAGTACGCGCCGGCCTCGGTGGTGACCCGGTAACCGCGGTTGAGCAGGCCTTCCGCGACCGGTTCGGCGGTGAGCAGCCGCCCCACCCGGAACCGGGCCAGGACCTCGGCGAGTGCGCTGCGCGGTACCGGTGGGCTGAGGGTCCCTATCGGCGGTGCGGAGAGGTCGGGGCGGGCCGGGGCGCAGGCGAGGGTCTGGCTGAAAGTCACGTGCAGAGGTTATGGCCCCCTGGTGGGGGCCCTTGACAAACCGTCACATGTGTGAAGGACCGTATCAGTACTGATGATCGGCCTGGTGCCGCGCCACGTACGCCGCCGCCTGGGTGCGTCGCTCCATGCCCATCTTGGCGAGCAGACTGGAGACGTAGTTCTTCACCGTCTTCTCGGCGAGGTGCAACTCGTTGCCGATCTGACGATTGGTCATCCCCTCGCCGATCAGATCGAGGATCCGCCGCTCCTGCTTGGTGAGTTGGGCCAGCCGCTCGTCCTCCTTCTCGCCGCCGTCGCGCAGTCGGGCGAGCACCCGGCTGGTGGCGACCGGGTCGAGCAGGGAGCGGCCGGCCGCGACGTCCCGGACGGCGGTGATCAGGTCGGTGCCGCGGATCGCCTTCAGGACGTAGCCGGAGGCGCCGGCCATGATCGAGTCGAACAGCGCCTCGTCGTCGGAGAACGAGGTCAGCATCAGGCACTTGATCTCGGGCAGCCGGGAGCGGATCTCGCGGCAGACCTCGACCCCGTTGCCGTCCGGCAGCCGGACGTCGAGCACCGCGACGTCGGGGTGGACCGCGGGGATCCGGGTGAGCGCCTCGGCGGCGGTGCCGGCCTCGCCGACGATCTCGATGTCGTCCTCGACCGACAGCAGGTCGTGCACGCCCCGTCGGACGACCTCGTGGTCGTCGAGCAGGAACACCCTGATTTGTCCGTTATCAGTCACGCCCAAAGCCTCCCATACCACCGTACAAAAGGCCTATCGTCCCCAGTGCCGTAAAGGCGGGATCCAGCCACACCCGACCGAAACCGATACCGAGAACCCCCTTACGTACGGGCTTCCGCCCGGATAACGTGCGCTGGTGTCCTGAAGGCGCTCGAATTGAGAGCTGCGTCACGCCGACCGTCACCCCCACCCTTCCGACGGCGAGCCGGGCGCGGCACCCTCGGGGTCGTAGGCCCTGAACAAGTAGGACGTCCTAGCGCAAGCGCGCCAAGGGCGGACGCTGGGTAACGTTCTCGTGAGGGACGCCGTCGGAACAGGATCACCACCTGCCACGCAGTAGGTGCGCACACCCACGCGCGCCCCGCGAGGCGGTGACCGGACCGGTCACCGGCGACCCCGGGCGGCCGGACAGACCGAGGAGTGAACGTGACCGTCAAAAGCACGGCGAGGACCCGCAAGAAGGCGGCCCCCGCTGTTCCTGACACCCTCCGCGCCACGGGAACGGACGTCCAGCCGGAGCTCGTCCAACTGCTCACGCCGGAAGGCGAGCGGGTCGAGCACCCGGACTACCCCCTCACCACCACTCCCGAGGAGCTGCGCTCCCTCTACCGCGACCTGGTGCTGGTGCGCCGGTTCGACGGCGAGGCGACCTCGCTCCAGCGCCAGGGCGAGCTGGGCCTGTGGGCCTCGCTGCTCGGCCAGGAGGCGGCCCAGGTCGGTTCCGGCCGGGCCATGCGCACCGGCGACTACGCCTTCCCGACCTACCGCGAGCACGGCGTCGCCTGGTGCCGCGACGTGGACCCGCTGAACCTGCTCGGCATGTTCCGCGGCGTGAACCACGGCGGCTGGGACCCGAACGAGAAGAACTTCCACCTCTACACCATCGTGATCGGCGCGCAGGCCCTGCACGCCACCGGCTACGCGATGGGCATCACCAAGGACGGCACCGACGACGCGGTGATCGCGTACTTCGGCGACGGCGCGTCCAGCCAGGGCGACGTCAACGAGGCCTTCACCTTCGCCTCGGTCTACAACTCGCCGGTGGTGTTCTTCTGCCAGAACAACCAGTGGGCGATCTCCGAGCCCACCACCACCCAGACCAGGATCCCGCTGTACCGCCGCGCCTCCGGCTTCGGCTTCCCCGGCGTCCGGGTCGACGGCAACGACGTGCTGGCCTGCCTCGCGGTCACCCGCTGGGCGCTCGACCACGCCCGCAGCGGCAACGGCCCGGTGCTGATCGAGGCCTTCACCTACCGGATGGGCGCGCACACCACCTCCGACGACCCCACCCGCTACCGGGCCACCGAGGAGACCGAGGCCTGGAAGGCCAAGGACCCGATCCTGCGGCTGCGCACCCTCCTGGAGAAGGAGGGCCTGGCGGACGAGGAGTTCTTCGCCTCCGTCGACGCCGAGAGCGAGCAGCTGGGGCTGCGGGTGCGTGAGGGCGTGCGCAGCATGCCGGACCCGGACCCGACGCTGATCTTCGACCACGTGTACAGCGAGCCGCACGCGCTGGTCGACCAGGAACGGGCCGAATTCGTCGAGTACGCGGCCTCCTTCGAGGCGGGGGAGAACCACTGATGGCCGGTCAGAGCATCGCCAAGGCGCTCAACGACGCGCTGCGCAAGTCGCTGGAGAACGACCCGAAGACCGTCCTGATGGGCGAGGACATCGGCAAGCTCGGCGGCGTCTTCCGGATCACCGACGGCCTGCAGAAGGACTTCGGCGAGGACCGGGTGATCGACACCCCGCTGGCCGAGTCCGGCATCATGGGCACCGCGATCGGCCTCGCGCTGCGCGGCTACCGCCCGGTCGTGGAGATCCAGTTCGACGGTTTCGTCTACCCGGCCTTCGACCAGATCGTCTCCCAGCTGGCGAAGATGCACGCCCGCGCGCTCGGGCACGTCAAGATGCCGGTCACCGTCCGCATCCCCTACGCGGGTGGAATCGGCGCGGTCGAGCACCACAGCGAGTCGCACGAGGCGTACTTCGCGCACACCGCCGGTCTGCGGGTGGTCACGCCGTCCAACGCGCACGACGCGCACTGGATGCTGCGGCAGGCCATCGAGTCCGACGACCCGGTCATCTTCCTGGAGCCCAAGCGGCGTTACTGGGACAAGGGCGAGGTCGGCGCCGCCGCCGACCTGGGGCTGCACGAGGCCCGGATCGTCCGCCCCGGCACCGACCTGACGCTGATCGCGTACGGCCCGATGGTCAAGGTCTGCCAGGAGGCCGCCGCGGCCGCCGAGGAGGACGGCCGCCGGCTGGAGGTCGTCGACCTGCGCTCGCTCTCCCCGGTGGACTTCGCCGCGCTGGAGGAGTCGGTCAAGCGCACCGGGCGGGCCGTCGTGGTGCACGAGGCCCCGGTATTCCTGGGCATGGGCGCCGAGTTGGCCGCCCGGCTCACCGAGCGGTGCTTCTACCACCTGGAGGCACCGGTCCTGCGGGTCGGCGGCTACTTCGCGCCGTACCCGCCGTCCCGCGTCGAGGAGGCCTTCCTCCCCGACCTGGACCGCGTGCTCGACGCCGTCGACCGCGCGCTCGCGTACTGATACCGGGGAGCGAAGATGACCACCGAAGTTCGCTCGCTCCGCGAGTTCAAGATGCCGGATGTGGGCGAGGGCCTCACCGAGGCCGAGATCCTCAGCTGGTACGTCAAGCCGGGTGACACCGTCACCGACGGGCAGGTCGTGTGCGAGGTGGAGACCGCCAAGGCGGCGGTGGAGCTGCCGATCCCGTTCAACGGGGTCGTCGAGCAGCTCTTCTTCCCCGAGGGCGCGACGGTCGACGTCGGCACCGCGATCATCTCGGTGGCGGTCGCCGGGGAGGCGGGGGCCGCTCCGGTCGCCGCACCCGCCCCGGCGCCCGCTGTCGCCGCGGCCGCGGCTCCGGCCGTCGAGGCCGAGCCGGAGCGGCGGGAGGTGCTGGTCGGGTACGGCCCGCGCACCGGCACCGCCCAGCGCCGGGCCCGGCGGACCACCACGGCCACGGCCACCGCTACGGCGAAGGCCGCGGCTCCGGTCGCTCCGGTCGCCGCCCCGGCTCCGGCCGCGCCCGTCTCGCCGGTCGAACTGCCCGTCGGTGAGCGGCCGTTGGCGAAGCCGCCGGTGCGCAAGCTGGCCAAGGACCTGGGCATCGACCTGCGGTCCGTCACCCCGACCGGTGCGGGCGGGGTGATCACCCGTGAGGACCTGCACGCCCACGCGGCGGCCCAGGCCGCTCCGGCCGCTCCGGTCGCCGAGCCGGTCGTGGCCGAGGCCGGCGAGGCCGTCGGGACCGTGGCGGCCCCGGCGCCGGTGTCCGGTTCGGGCGACGTCCGGGTGCCGATCAAGGGCGTCCGCAAGGCGACCGCGCAGGCGATGGTGGCCTCGGCCTTCACCGCCCCGCACGTCACCGAGTTCGTCCAGGTCGACGTGACCCGCACGATGAAGTTCGTCCGCAAGCTCAAGGAGAGCGGCGAACTGGGCCGGGACGTCCGGGTCAGCCCGCTGCTGCTGGTCGCCAAGGCGCTGCTGGTGGCGATCAAGCGGCACCCGGAGATCAACGCCCAGTGGGACGAGGCGGCCCAGGAGATCGTGGTCAAGGGCCAGGTGAACCTCGGCATCGCCGCGGCCACCCCGCGCGGCCTGATCGTCCCGAACATCAAGGACGCCGGGTCCAAGACCCTTTCGGGCCTGGCCACTTCGCTCGGCGAGCTGGTCGAGACCGCCCGCCAGGGCAAGACCTCGCCGGCCGACATGCAGGGCGGCACGGTCACCATCACCAACGTCGGCGTCTTCGGCGTCGACACCGGCACCCCGATCCTCAACCCGGGCGAGGCGGCCATCCTCGCCTTCGGCGCGGTCCGGGAACTGCCGTGGGTGCACAAGGGCAAGGTGGTCCCGCGCCAGGTCACCACGCTCGCGCTCTCCTTCGACCACCGCCTGGTGGACGGGGAGTTGGGCTCCCGGGTGCTGGCCGACGTGGCCGGGCTGCTGGAGTTCCCGAAGCGCCTGATCACCTGGGGCTGACGCCCCCGGGGAGACGTGACGAAGGGGCCCTGATCCGCACCGCCGTGCGGATCAGGGCCCCTTCCGGCATCCGTCGGTCGACCGACGGACACGACTAGGCCCAGCCGGTGTCGGTGCCGGTGTCGGCGGCGAGGGCGGCGGTACCGGCATTCTTCGTACAACGGGTGATAACGGACATGCGCATGACGTGACTCCCCAGGGCCGGGTGACTGGTGGTGCGGCGGGCGAGGACGACCGCCCCCCCCCGGCTCCGCCGGTCCCGCTCGCCGCGCCTTCCTTCGTACAGACGCGCATCCCCCGCGGGGGTTGCAGGGGAGTTGGCAGGTTTTCCAGGAGTCTCCGGCCGGGCTTCGGGATACTGCCGGAATGACGGATGAACTGACGATCAGCCCGGAAACGGTGACGAGTGGGGCCGGGGAACGTCGGTCGCTGCGGCGGGACGTGTCGGTGCCGGCCTTGCTGGCGGGGCTGGTCTGCGTCGCGGTGTCGTTCTCCGGGCCGCTGGTGGTCGTGCTCGCGGCGGCCGCCGCCGGGCGGCTGGACCCGGCGCACACCTCCTCCTGGATCTGGGCGGTGGCGATCGGCAGCGGGGTGAGCGGCTTCGCGCTCAGCTGGTGGACCAGGACGCCGGTGATCACCGCCTGGTCCACGCCGGGGGCGGCGCTGCTGGTGACCAGCCTGGGCCACTACCCGTACCGGGAGGCGATCGGGGCGTTCCTGGTGAGTGCGGCCGTGGTGGCGCTGTTCGGGGTGACCGGGTGGTTCGGCCGGCTGATCGCGGCCGTGCCGGTGGGGATCGTGAACGCGATGCTCGCGGGCATCCTGTTCTCCTTCGGCGCCGGGATCTTCGGTGCCGTGCACGGCGCGCCGGTGCTGGTGGTGGGCAGCTTCGCGGCCTTCCTGCTGGCCAAGCGGTTCTCGCCGCGGTACGCCGTGCTGATCGCGCTGGTGGTCGGCGGGGTGCTGGCGGCCCTCACCGTCGGGCTGCCGCTGCACCTGGGCTCGGGCGGGCCGACCGTACCGGTGCTGACCGTGCCGGCCTTCTCCTGGTCGGCCCTGGTGGGGCTGGCGCTGCCGCTCACCATCGTCGCCCTGGCCTCGCAGAACGCGCCCGGGCTCGGGGTGATGCGGGCCTTCGGCTACCGGGCCGACGACCGGCTGCTGATCGGTGCGACCGGGGCGGTGTCGGTGCTGGTGGCGCCGTTCGGCTCGCCCGGGGTGAACCTGGCGGCGATCACGGCGGCGATCTGCTCCGGCCCGGAGGCCCACCCGGACCCGCGCCGCCGCTACGTCGCGGGGATGTCCTCGGGCGTGCTGTACGTGCTGGTGGGCAGCTTCGGCGGGGTGCTGGTGAGCCTGTTCACCGGGCTGCCGAAGGAGCTGATCGCGGTGATCGCCGGGGTCGCGCTGCTGGCCTCGCTGCAGGGCAGCCTGGCGGCGGCGGTCGCGGCGGAGCGCGGGCGGGACGCGGCGGTGGTGACCTTCCTGGCGAGCGCCTCGGGGATGAGCCTGTTCGGCATCGGCTCGGCCTTCTGGGGACTGCTCTTCGGGCTCGGGACGCACCTGCTGCTGGACGTGGGCAAGCGCTCCCGGTGAGCCGCGGGGGAGCCCTCCCGGGATGGACGGGGGCGTCCCCGAGATTGATTGGTATGACAGGTGCAACGGGAATCGTTCGGCCAGGTCGGTGACATTTTCTGCGGCCGGTGGGGGCGACACGCCGGTACGGGTACGTCTCCGCTCCCCCACCCGGGCGACACCGGGTGACCGGAGCCCCGAGGACGCACCCGTATGCCTGCTGGCAACCCTGGCCGTCTCGTCCGGAGTCTGGCCGCCCTCGTACTGGTGTCCACCGCCGTACTCCCGGCCGCCCTGGAACTCGTCGGCCCCTCGCCGTTCGGCGTGATCGGGGCGGGCGCCCCCGTGGACCGGGCGGTGCCCCCGCACACCGCCCTCCGCGCCGACCGGCGGATGCTCACGGCCGCCCCGACCTTCGACATACGCCGCACCGGGGACCCGACCAACCGGATCACCCTGGTCCTGCTCGGCGACGGCTACACCGCGGACGAGCAGGAGGCGTTCCGGCAGCAGGCCGACAAGGCCTGGCACGCGCTGATGGACATCGAGCCGTTCCGCACCTACCAGGGGTTCTTCAACATACGGCGGGTCGAGGTGGTCTCCCCGATCTCCGGGATAGCCGAGACCGAGAGCCGCGGCCGCCACCCCGCCACCCCGCTGGGCATGCACTTCTGGTGCGAGGGCACCGCCCGGCTGCTCTGCGCCGACGAGGGTGCCACCGCCCGCTACGCCGGGGACAGCACCGGCCCGCAGTACCTGATCGCGCTGGCCAACTCGGTCGAGTACGGCGGCGCCGGGGGCACCGGGGTGACCACCCTGGCCGGGGGCAGCCCGGACGCCGGACGGATCATCCAGCACGAGATCGGCCACACCGTGGGGGACCTCGGCGACGAGTACGACAGCGCCCCGGACGACGCCGACTACCCGAACCTCTCCACCCTCAACGCCGAGGACATGCTCAAGAAGCAGACCAAGTGGTGGCGCTGGCTGGGCGCCGTCTCGCCGGACGGCGCCGGCACCGTCGGGGCGTACCGCAGCGCCAACGGCCTCTACCGGCCCACCCCCGACTCCGTGATGCGGACCCTGGGCAGTGCCTACAACCTGCCCTCCCGCGAGGCGATCGTCCAGGAGCTGTACCGCAAGGTCCGGCCGACCGACGCCCCGTCGCCGCCGCCCGGCGAGGTCGCCGGGCTCCCCCGGCTGGACGTCCGGCCGCTGCCGCTGACCGGCGCCCGGCAGCTGACGGTGGACTGGAAGGTGGACGGCGCCCCGGCCGCCCCGCAGGCCGTCGACGGGGGCCGCCTGGACACCGCGCAGCTGGACCTCGCCCCGGGCCGGACGGCGACCGTGACGGCGACCGTCCGGGACACCACGGACTGGGTGCGGGACGAGGCCTTCCGGGACCGCTACATGACCCGGTCGGTGTCCTGGACGGTCACCGGCTGAGAGCCGGACGGTCGTCGCCGGTCGGGGTTCGCGAGCTCACACCGCGGGGACCTGGGCGTCCAATCATGGGATGACTAGTCTGGACGGACTATGACCGTGGAGCCCGCTCGTCCAGCCGCGTCCCTGTCCGTCCCCGCTCCTCGGTCCGCCGTCGGGCCGCCGACGGCCGGGGCCCCCGTACCGCCCGGCGGCCGGGCAGCCTGGCTGGCCTGGTCCGTCGGCGTCAGCGTCTACGTCCTGGCCGTCATCCACCGCACCAGCCTCGGCGTGGCCGGACTGGACGCCGCCGAGCGCTTCGGCATCGGTGCCTCGGCGCTCTCCACCTTCTCGATCCTCCAGGTGCTGGTCTACGCGGCCATGCAGGTCCCGGTCGGCCTGCTGGTCGACCGGTTCGGGCCGCGCCGGGTGCTGCTGCTCGGCGTACTGCTGCTGAGCACCGGCCAGCTGGCCTTCGCGTTCAGCTCCTCCTTCGCCCCGGCGCTGGCCTCCCGGGCCGTGCTCGGCTGCGGCGACGCGATGACCTTCATCAGCGTGCTGCGGATCGCCGCCCGGTGGTTCCCGGCGGCGAAGAACCCCTTCGTCGCCCAGCTGACCGGCCTCGCCGGGATGGGCGGCAACCTGGTCACCACCGTGGTGCTCGCCCAGGCGCTGCACAGCGAGGGCTGGACGCCCACCTTCACCGCGATCGCGCTGCTCGGCGTGGCGGTGTTCGCCCTGGTCGCGCTCTTCCTCAAGGAGGCCCCGGCGGCCGTACGACCGGTCGACCCGCCGCTCGGCACGCCGGTCGGCACGCCGGTCGCCCGCCCGAAGGTCCGACGGCAGATCCAGGACTGCTGGCGGGAGCCGGGCACCCGGCTGGGCCTGTGGATCCACTTCACCACCCAGTTCCCCGGCAACGCCTTCGGCCTGCTCTGGGGCATGCCCTACCTGATCGAGGCCCAGGGGATGACCCGGGGCGAGGCCGGAGGGCTGCTGACCCTGCTGGTGCTCGCCAACATGGCCTGCGGGTTCCTCTTCGGCCGACTGCTCTCCCGCACCGCCCGGACCCGGATGCCCATCGTGCTCACCGTCATCGCCACCACCGCGCTCGGCTGGGCACTCGTGCTCGCCTGGCCCGGCGGGCACCCGCCGATGTGGCTGCTGGTCGGAATCATCCTGGTGATGGGCAGCAACGGCCCCGCCTCACTGGTCGGCCTGGACTACGCCCGCACCCGCAACCCGGCCGAACGGCTCGGCACCGCCTCCGGGATCGTCAACATGGGCGGCTTCATCGGCACGATGATCACCCTGTTCGGCATCGGCGTCCTGCTCGACGCCCTCTCCCCGTCCGGCGCCGGGTCCTACTCCGCCGACGCCTTCCGCTGGGCGTTCTGCTGGCAGTACGTGCCGCTCGCGGTGGGGACGGCGATGATCCTGCGGCTCCGGCGGAGGGTCGCGGCGGCGGACGCGTAGGGTTTCTGACCTGCGGAAACGTGATTACCCTAAGGCGAAGTTAGGGTAATCGCGTTTCCGTATGCGGAGCTGGGTCAGCCGCCGTACTCGCGCATCAGCTCGGCGATCTGCGGCGCGGTTCCGTAGATCCGGGCGCCGTGCATCTCCACGGTCAGGGTTCCTTGCCGCGGCACTCGGGTGGGTTCGGTTTTCGCCGCCTTCCGGAGCCGGATCAGGTCCACCAGCTTCAACTTCGGGCATCCCGGGACGATTCGGCTGCCTCGGATGCCGACCCGCTCCCCACCCGGGCAGGCGAAGTACGCACCGAACGGCGGCCCGCTGTCCTCCTCCCGGTCCGGCAGGTGGAGCACCATTTCCCCGTGCCGGCAGTGGACCGTCCCGTCGGAGTGGACGGTCAGGCCGGGCCAGTCGTCATGTTCGATCTCCGCGACGATCCGAACCTGCTGCCCGATCGCCTCGGCGAGGGTCTCCGCCATCCGCCGCTGCTGGGTGGGGATGTCGGTGTCGCCTCGGCGGACGGAGGGGAGCAGCTCTTCAGTGACCCAGTCCCTGAACGGTTTGGAAGTCGTCTTGTTGGACCTCATCAGCAGCGAGTAGAGGCCCGCTTCACTCACCACGCGCAGGAATGGATTCGCGTGGCTATACAGTTTCTGACCTGCGGAAACGTCGCAACTATCACTTTTGGTGATAGTTACCGATCGCATGTCGACGGTGCGGTGCTGACGGTTCTCCAGCCCCTTGACGGCCTGGGCCGCATTGCCTCGCCCCAGGACCCGGCACACGTCCGCCGTGACGAACCACGGCTCCCCGTCGATCATCACGACGCGGATCGGCTGCCCCGTGACCGGGAAGCTCGACCGCACCAGCACCATCTGTTCCTGCGGTTCCTGTTCGTCGTCCATGCGGACGCCCCTCCTTCTTCCGGGTGATGGCAGTGCTGCCCGGTGAAACGAGGCCAAACAGGTGAGGTTGCCGGTGCTGGATTGACGTATGGGTGCACGAGTGGTGCCGACCCGGCGCGCGGTCGTGCGTGTACGCCGGGTGGTGCGCGCGGGGCTCGCCGTAGCGGCTCAGATGGTGACGGAGAAGGTGGCCAGGACCCGTTCGGCCAGTTCCTTGTCGCCCTCGACGCTGACCGGGCCGGGTCGGCCGCGGCCGCAGGCGAGGCGGACGTAGGTCTCCCAGTCCATGGTGAGCTGGACGTCGGGGGCCAGGCTGATCGACTCGTCGACGCTGCCGCGCCCGGTGGCGTCCACCCGGACGGTGCGCAGGAACTCCACCGGGCCGGTCACGTCCAGGACGAGGGCCGTCCCGGCCGGGGCGCCGGCGGTGTGGGCGACGGCCTTGGGCAGCAGCTCCAGCAGGACGTCCCGGGCGATCAGGGCGCCGGGGGAGTCCAGATTGCCGGGGGCGTCGAGGGCCCGGCGCAGGTCCTGCTCGTGCACCCAGACGTCGAAGGCCCGCATCCGCAGCAGCTGGTGGTACGGCACGTCCGTGGCCAGCGGACCGGCGGGCCATCGGGCCGGCTCCCCGGGTGTCTGCTTGGCGTTCCGCAGCGCGCGGGAGCGGCGGATGATCGTGTACTCCAGCTCGCTGGTCATCTCCAGCGCGGTGTGGCAGCGGCGCTTGTCGACCGGCAGCTCGACGTAGCGGGCGAAATCGGTGGTCACGTGGCGAAGGTCACGCGGCAGCGAGTGGATCGGGCGGGGGTCGCCGAGCAGCTCGGACTCGACCGCGATCACGTGCGAGACGACGTCGCGGACCGACCAGCCGGGGCACTCGGTGGCCCGGTTCCAGGAGCCTTCGGGGAGGGGGGCGACCAGCTCCGATATGGACTCGATGCTCTGGGTCCACGCCTCCGTGTAAGCCTGCACGGTCTGGTTGTCCGTCACGGGAATCTCCGGCCCTCCGTCAGCTTTCCTACGCTCGGCGCCCGGCCGTCGCGGTCGGCCGGGATGGTCCGGCTTCCGGGCGCACACGCTAACCGCACGTTACGCTGCCGGGAGACAGCTGGGCAGCGCTTTCGGGTGACGATCGTAGGTCTCTTGCCGTGGACGGTGGTACTGTGCGCGCTTCATTGATCCAACTCGCGGTCTCCGACGCCGAGCCGGCCGCCGAACGGCGGGCCCGGGCCGCGTCGCTGGTACGGGCCCAGCAGGGTGCCGACCTGGTGGTCCTGCCGGAGCTGTGGCCGCTCGGCGGCTTCGCCCACGACCTCTGGTCGGACGGTGCGGAGACGCTCGACGGGCCCACCTCGGACGCGATGGCGGCCGCCGCGCGGGCCGCCGGGGTGTGGCTGCACGCCGGTTCGATCGTCGAACGCGATCCGGACGGTCCGATCTACAACACCTCGATGGTGTTCGCCCCGGACGGCGAGCTGGTGCACACCTACCGCAAGATCCACCGCTTCGGCTTCGACAGCGGTGAGGCGGTGGTGATGGGCGCCGGGCAGGAGATCGTCACCGCGCCCACCGAGTTCGGCACCCTGGGCCTGGCCACCTGCTACGACCTGCGCTTCCCGGAGCTGTTCCGGGCGCTGCTGGACGCCGGGGCCCAGTTGCTGGTGGTCCCGGCGGCCTGGCCGGCCAAGCGGCGCGAGCACTGGACGCTGCTGGCCCGGGCCCGGGCGCTGGAGGAGCAGGCCTTCGTGCTGGCCTGCAACACCGCCGGGACGCACGCCGGGGTCGAGCAGGCCGGGCACAGCATCGTGGTGGATCCGTGGGGCCGGGTGCTGGCCGAGGCCGGGCCGGCCGAGGAGGTGCTGACCGTCGAGTTCGACCCGGCCGAGGTGGGTCGGGCGCGCGAGGAGTTCCCGGTGCTGCGGGACCGTCTGCTCGGCATTCCGGCGCCGGTCCAGCGGTAGGCACGGGCGGGGGCACGGGGTCCGGGAGGGTTGGTTCGTACCTGCTCCGGGTCCGTTTGAGAAGATGAGCACTCGTCGTGTTCCCCGCCGCCGGTCGGCCGGTCCGTCGCGGGTCGGTACGGTGGCCCGCCCCAGGAGGTCGCGCGCATGTCCGGCACCGGCGCCGGCGACACCCCCCGCCCCGTCGTCATCCAGCGCAACAGCCTGCGCGAGCAGATCGCCGGCGCGCTCCGCGAGGAGATGATGGCCGGCCGGCTGGAGGCCGGCCGCAACTTCACCGTCAAGGAGATCGCCGAGCTGTACGGCGTCTCCGCGACCCCGGCCCGCGAGGCGCTGGTCGACCTCGGTGCCCAGGGGCTGCTGCGGGCCGAGCACCACCGCGGCTTCACGGTGCCGGAGCTGGGCTGGGAGGACTTCCTGGAGATCTTCGAGGCCAGGGTGCTGCTCACCGACAGCTTCCACCGCCAGTTCGCCACCCGCCGGGCCCTGCCCGACCTCACCCGGCTGCCCTCGCTGAGCCGCCGGGCCGACGCGGCGGTGCGGGCCGCCCGGGCCGGGAACCTGGACGTGATGGTGGGCTGCGACCGCCGGTTCTGGCAGGAGGTCTCCGCCCTGCTCGGCAACCGCCGGATCGCGGAGTACCTGGACTGGCTGCGGGTGCAGTCCTGGATGTTCGCCGCGCGGTACCTGCGGGCGATGCCCACCCTGGGCGGGGTCTGCTGGGACCGCCACCCGGACCTGGTCGAGGCGATCGGGGCCCGCGACCTGCACGGCGCGCACCGGATCATCTGCGAGTACAACCTCTTCACCGTCCGGCTGCTGGCCGGGCTGGCCGGGCGGCCGCTGGAGTCCGTGACGGTGCTCGGGCTGCTCACCGAGGTCGCGGACGGCGAACCGCTGCCCGTCCCGGTGGAGCCGCCCGCGCCGCAGCCGGGGTGGCACCGGCCCCGTCAGCTCCCGGCGGACCGGCCGGCGCCGGACGCCGTGGAGGAGTACGGGGCCGCGCCGGAGCCCGGGACGGCCCGGGGCGGGCGGTCCCGGCGGGGTGACGAGGTCGGCCGCGAACTGGGCCGCGAGCTGGGACTCGGCCTCGGTCTGGTGCCGCAGCCGCGCTGGGTGCCGCACACCAGGTTCGGCCGACGGCTGCCCGAGCCGCCCCCCGAGGCTCCGCAGGGACGGCCCGATCCGCGTCCGGCCCCGGGCCGGTAGGGTGGGCGGGCGTCGGACCGGCCGCCCGCACGGGCCGTCCGGGTACCGACCCCGCCCCCCGTCGTCGCCCCGCCCCGCGGGCGATCCCGCCGTCCGGAGAGGAACTGCCGGCCATGGCCTGCGACCTCTGGCTCGTCCCGTTGGTGGACGTGCTGAGCCACAGCCCCGACAACCCCTTCCGGGACGACCTCGCGCTCTACAACGCGGTGCTCACCTCGCGCGGCCTGCCCGAGGTGCCGGTGTACCAGTTCGTCCCGGGTCTGAGCGGGGCGGTCGAGCCGATAGCCGCCTTCGACTACGACTCGCTGCACTTCCTGCGCCGCGCCTACCTGTTGGGCCTCACCGGCCTGGACATCACCCCGGTCGACGCGCTCGGCAGCGACTACGAGCAGCTGCTGGAGATGTTCGAGAGCAGTGCCGAACAGTCGCACCTGGTCTGGCACTTCGACCACGCCGGCGCCTACGTGCCGATCGAGTTCCCGGCCCCGCTGGTGGACGAGACGCTGCTCGCCGCCGGCGGCCCGCTCGGCTCCAGCCACGGGCTGCTGCGCGAACTGCAGGCCGTGGCACCGGCCCTGGGCATCGACCCGCTCAACCCGCCGAGCCCGACCCGACCGCTCGGCCCGACCGGCCTGGAGCAGCCGTTCGGACCGCCGATCGACGACCTGCACCCCTTCGCCCGGGAGCGGCACGCGTGGTCGGGCCTGTACGCGGCGGCGACCCGGAGCCTCGGCCAGGGCTCGATGATCGTCTTCGCCTGACGCCCCGGCATCGCCTCCGGCTCCGCTCCGCCCCGATCCGACCCAGGCCCCCGATCCCGGGTGCCAGGCCCGTCCGGCTAGCGCAGCGGGCCCTCCGGCGGCCGCTGACGCGGCATGGTGGGCCTCGTCCCCGGCGGCGGCAGCACCCGCACCTGGGCGCCCACCCCGGGTTCGGTGCGGCCGCCCCAGGTCCCCGCGGACTGGGTGGGCAGCTGGGTCATCGAGGCGCGGAACTCCAGCATCCACTCCGAGGTCTCGGTGCGGACCATGTCCGAGACGTCCTCGCAGAACCGGCGCAGCACGCCCAGGCAGCGCTCGGCGGCCTCGCCCGCGGTGCCCTCGGTCGGGCCGAGCACCTCGCGCACGCACTCCGACGCCCAGTCGAACTGGAAGGCCTCCAGGCGGCGTTGGAGCGCCTGCGCGGTGGAGACGTCCCGCATCCAGCCGGAGGTGAGGCCGAAGACCCGGTCGGTGCCGTAGCAGGCGGCGGAGAGCGCGAAGCCCACGTAGCCCCAGGCGGTGCCGTGGGCGAGCGTGCCGGTGAGGCCGACCAGCGGGGCGGTCACCCCGCTCGCCGCGAAGCCGGCCGACCCGAAGCGCAGCAGGCGCGCCCAGCGGCGCTTCCAGATCCGGTCCCGGCGGTACCACTCGATCGCCTCGACCGCCCGCTCCTCGGACCAGCGGTAGAGCTCCTCCAGCCGCTCCGCGGGCTCGCCCCAGTCCCCGAGCGGGAACTGGCGGGCGCTCAGATCGGTCCGGTACCGGGTGGAGGCCCGCCGGGCCACGGCTGCGGCGGGCTGGTCCTCCTCGCCGATCTCCTTGCCCCAGGCACTCTCCTCGGGCTGCATTTCCGGCTGGCTCACCTGTGGGGCTCCCTGTGGCGGGCGGGCGGCATGGTCTGTCGGCGCATCGGCTGACGCGACGTCCGCCGGTGGTTGTCCAACAGCACTTCTTACCGCCAAATGGCTGACCGCGGGGAGCTTCCCCGGTGATCGTTACCGGTTTCGGCCACCGGAACACGAGGTGGGGCGGTTGCGGGGCCCGGCGAGATTTCACCCGTCCGAGCGAGGCGCCGGTGACCCGCCGTCCTGACCCGGACACCCGGCGCGCATCCGACCCGGCCCGGCTTGGAGGATCCTCCTAGCTCATCGGTGTACGGACCGCTTCTCCTGGAGGATCCGACGGGACCGGAGAGCGGCCGGAACAGGCCACCGACTACGCTGCCAGGCGTGAAGGTCCTCGTCATCGGCGGCGGCGCCCGCGAACACGCCCTGTGCCGCTCCCTGTCCCAAGATCCCTCCGTGACCGAGCTGCACTGTGCCCCGGGCAACGCCGGGATCGCCCAGGTGGCGACGGTCCACCCCATCGACCAGTCGGACGGCGCCTCGGTCGCCCGACTCGCCGCGGAACTCGGCGCCGACCTCGTGGTGGTCGGCCCCGAGGCCCCGCTGGTGGCCGGCGTCGCCGACGCCGTCCGCGCGGCCGGCATCCCGGTCTTCGGCCCCTCCGGCGCGGCCGCGCAGCTGGAGGGCTCCAAGGCCTTCGCCAAGGACGTGATGGCCGGCGCCGGCGTGCCCACCGCCCGCTCGTACGTCTGCACCACCGCCGAGGAGGCCGCCGAGGCGCTGGACGCCTTCGGCGCCCCCTACGTGGTCAAGGACGACGGCCTGGCGGCCGGCAAGGGCGTCGTGGTCACCTCCGACCGCGCGGCCGCGCTGGCGCACGCCGCCTCCTGCGAGCGCGTGGTCATCGAGGAGTACCTCGACGGCCCCGAGGTCTCGCTCTTCGCCGTCACCGACGGCACCACCGTGCTGCCGCTGCAGCCCGCGCAGGACTTCAAGCGCGCGCTGGACGGCGACGAGGGCCCCAACACCGGCGGCATGGGTGCCTACTCGCCGCTGCCCTGGGCGCCCGCCGGGCTGGTCCAGGAGGTCCTGGACACCGTCCTGCAGCCGACCGTGGACGAGCTGCGCCGCCGCGGCACCGAGTTCTCCGGCCTGCTGTACGCGGGCCTGGCGCTCACCTCGCGCGGCACCCGGGTGATCGAGTTCAACGCCCGCTTCGGCGACCCGGAGACCCAGGTCGTGCTGGCCCGGCTGCGCACCCCGCTGGCCGGCGTCCTGTTCGCCTCCGCCACCGGCACCCTGGACCAGCTGGAGCCGCTGCGCTGGGACGAGGGCGCGGCCGTCACCGTGGTCGTCGCCTCCGAGGGCTACCCGGCCGCGCCGCGCACCGGCGACCCGATCGAGGGCCTCGCCGAGGCCGAGGCGGACGGCACCGCGTACGTGCTGCACGCCGGGACGAGGGCGGACGGGGACGGCCGGGTGCTCAGCGCCGGCGGCCGTGTCCTGTCGGTCACCGCGACCGGCACCGACCTGGCCGAGGCGCGCGAGCGCGCGTACGCGGCGGTGGAGCGGATCTCCCTCAAGGGCGGCCAGCACCGCACCGACATCGCGCTCAAGGCGGCCAACGGCTGACGCCACCGCGACCCCGGCGGCCCCCGTGCGAACCCTTCGCACGGGGGCCGCGGCCGTGCCGGGCCCCCGGGCGGGCGCCGAAGCGTGGCCGAAGCGGGGCCGAACAACCCGCAGGGCGCAGCGCCCGGGGCGTTTCCGGGGTCGGAGCGGTTCCGGGGTCCGACGCACCGATCGGCGGGCGGATTCCAGCCCATCGGGTGACAGCACCCGCATCCGGCTGACGTAACCCGGCGCCCGGCCTTATGGTGCGCTGGATCGCCGTGCGACGGTGCCGTGCGCCGGGGTCGCCGCCGGGTAGCGGCGCGCCCGCGGGGGGATGCTGGACGGCGATCGGCCGGGTGGTCGCCCGGTGCTTCGCACCGGACCGGTAGCGGCCCCCGGGCGGCGTCGCCGGACCGACCGCGGCGTCACCGCGACGACCGGGCGGTGTCACCGGGACGAGTGGAAACCGGGGCGATCCGGAACGCCCGCCCGGACCGGGGCGTCGAAAATGTCAGTAGCGCCACACAGCATGCACTGCCGGGATCGGACGCCTCCGCTTCCCGGTCGGAACTGATCGTTTCGAGTCGCCTCAGGGCCCGTGGCGGGTGCCCGAGGGCTCCGAAGGGGGTGCCGCACCGTATGGCCGTCGACACCGCGCGCGCTCACGCCCAAGCGGTCCTGCGGATCCGGGGCCTCGCCCTGGCCGTGGCCGTCCTGCCCGCCGCCGTGGCGGTGGTCCTGCTCGCGGGCCGGTTCACCGGCCGGATCGGGGCCGCCGGCTCCTCCGACGCCGCCGGCTGGGACGCCGTCCGGTGGGTGGTCTGCGCGGTCGCCGCGCTGACCCTGCTGGTGGCCGGGCTGACCGCCCGGGCACTGCGCCGGGCCGTCCCGCCGCAGATCCCGGCGGTGCCGGTCGAGCGGGCCGGCGCCCCCGAGCTGTACCGGCTGATCGACGAACTGGCCGAGCGGCTGGACGTCCCGGCCCCGTCGGCGGTGGCGCTCACCCCGGACTGCGACAGCTGGCTGGAGGACGTCGCCCCGCCGCGCCGCCCCCACCCGCTGCGGCCGCACCCCTCGCCCGCCGCGCCGGTCCTGGTGATCGGCTCGCCGTTCCTGTGGTGGATGCGGTCCGGCGAGCTGCGCGCCCTGCTCGCCCCCGTGGTGGCCGGCACCGCCGCCTCCGCCGACCCCGAGATCGCCGCCGCCCGCCGCTTTTTGCGCGCCCTGGACGCCTGTCTGGACTCCGGTCCGGCCGCGGCGCCCGGTCTCGGCGGCGGCACCCTGACCGTCCCGCCGGCCCCGCCCCGCCGGGGCCCGGCCCGGCTCGCCGACCGGATCACCCGGCGGATCGCCCGCCGGCTGCTGGGCGCCTGCCGCGGCCACTCCGCCGAGCTGGAGCGGTCCGTCGCGGGCTGGGCCTCCGAGCAGGCCAGGACGGTCGACTACGGCCTGCGGATCGCCGCCCAGGAGCAGGTCGGCCTGGCCTACGCCGGCTGGGACCGGCTGCTCACCCGGGTCGCGCTGCCCGCCTGGCGGCTCGGCCGCCACCCCGCGCACCTGAACGCCGGCGTGGTCGCCGCGCTCACCGAGCTGTCCCGCCGCGACCGGCTGGCCGACGGTTACGGCACCCGGCTCGGCGACCGCCCGGCCTGCGACCTGCTGGAGGAGCCCGGCGCGGTGGACCGCGCGGTCTCCCGGCTGGCCGCCGAGCTGTTCTTCGGCCGCCCGGCGGCCGGGACCTGGCACGAGCTGGAGTGGGTCGACTACCCGGCCGAGGTGGTGGACGCCGGCTGGCGGGCCAGGGCCGCCGCCCTGCAGTCCGCCCTGGACCGGCTCGCCCCGCAGTCCCGCCCGGGCGCCCCGACCCTCACCCGGCTGCTGGCCCGGCTGGCCGAGGGCGACGGCGAGCGGCTGGCCGCCGCCCTGGCCGCCCAGCTCGCCCGCACCACCACCCCGGCCCCGCTGCTGGAGCCCGACCGCACCGGCCGCGACCTGCTGGTCGACCACGTCACCGCGATGGTCTGCTGCGCCGCCGTGGACACCGCGGGCGGCGCCCCCGGCCTGGACTGGCTGGACGGCCCGGTGCTGCTGCTCGGCGGGGTCCGCCGCACGGACCTGGCCGGCCCGGTCGCCCAGGCGGTGGAGCAGGGCCAGGACGGGCCGCTGCGCGCCTGGCTGGACGCCGCCGAGGTGCGCCTGGAGAAGCCCGTCCGCCTCTGAGGCCCCGGGAGGCCCCGACCGCCCCGGGGCGGCGCTCGGCCCCCGGCACGCGCCCCCGGGGCCCCCGGCCGCCGGCCGTCTCCGCAGGCCGGAGGCCCTGTCCCGGCGGAGCGGAAGATTCCCGACACCAATTGCTACCGTGGGGTGACGGAGCGCCAGCACTGTGTGGTGTATTAGACCGCACGCACATCCGGGGGGCACGTGCCAACCGGGCCTCGGGAGCCGAAGGCGCGCCGGTGTCGAAAGCGACGAGCGACGAGCGACGAGCGAGGGCAGCGAGCGCCGGAGCGAGGAACGTCGACACCGGATCGGGAGCGGCCGGAGGCGAGCGAGGGATTCGCGGAAGTGCACCTGGGAGGGGCGCGTGGGGACCGAACTCAACGGCCGCTGGGAGTCGGGCACGCACGCTTACAGCGTCTCCGACCCCTTCGGCCAGGGCCCGCTGCCCTGGCTGCGCAGCCCCGACCAGTACCTCGCCGGGGCCGAGGGCGCGGTGCCCTGGTACGTCTCGGTGGACGCGCCCGGCCAGCAGCCGCTGTCGGCGGGGGTGCGGCCCAAGCCGCCGGTCGGCACCCCGCAGAGCTCCAACGACGTGGACCAGCAGATCAAGGGCTTCGCCTCGGCGGGGGTGATCCGCCCCGGCGGCTCGGTGGACTTCCGGGTCACCGTCAACCCGCCGCGCGAGTTCACCGTGGACGTCTACCGGATCGGCCACTACGGCGGCGACGGCGCCCGCCACATGACGTCCAGTCCGCTGATCTCCGGTCTGGCCCAGCCCGCGCCGCTGGTGGTCGAGCGGACGGTCTCCTGCCACCACTGGTGGCACTCCTGGCGGTTGCAGGTCCCGCCGCACTGGCAGCCCGGCGCGTACGTGGCCGTGCTGACCACCGCGGACATGCTGCACCGCAGTCACATCCCGTTCACCGTGCGGGACGTCGCCGAGCAGGGGCGGAGGGCCGAACTGCTGCTGGTGGTCCCGGACGTGACCTGGCAGGCGTACAACCTGTTCCCCGAGGACGGCCGGACCGGTGCCAGCCTGTACCACGCCTGGGACGGCCGGGGCGGCCTGGTCGGCGAGCCCGAGGCGGCCGTCACCGTCTCCTTCGACCGCCCGCACGCCACCGCCGGGCTGCCGCTGCACGTCGGCCACGCGTACGACTTCATCCGCTGGGCCGAGCGCTACGGCTACGACCTCTCCTACGCCACCGCGACCGACCTGCACGCCGGGCTGGTCGACCCGGGCGAGCACCGCGCGCTGGTCTTCCCCGGCCACGACGAGTACTGGTCCGAGCCGATGCGCCGGGCCGCCGAGCGGGCCCGGGACGGCGGCACCTCGCTGGTCTTCCTGTCCGCCAACACCATGTACTGGCGGGTGGAGCTGACCGCCGCCGCCTCCGGCGAACCGAACCGGCTGCTCAACTGCCGCAAGCGGCAGAAGGTCGGGCCGGGCAGCCCGGCCGCCGGGGTGCCCGGCGCGGCCAGCGCGCTCTGGCGGGACGCCGGGGAGCCCGAGCAGCACCTGCTGGGCGTGCAGTACTCGGGCCGGGTCGCCGCGCCCGTGCCGCTGGTCGCCCGGCACACCGCGCACTGGCTCTGGGACGGCACCGGGCTGCAGGAGGGCGACGAGCTGCCCGGGCTGGTCGCGGGGGAGGCCGACCGGTACTACCCGAAGGTCGCGCTGCCCGAGCACACCGAGCGGGTGCTGCTGGCCCACTCGCCGTACCGGGACCTGGCCGGCCGCACCCGCTACCAGGAGACCTCGCTGTACCGGGCGCCCAGCGGCGCCTACGTCTTCGCGGCCGGGACCTTCGCCTGGTCGCCCGCCCTCGGCCGCCCCGGGCTCACCGACGAACGGGTCCAGCGGGCCACCGCCAACCTGCTGGACCGCCTCTGCAAGAACTGAGTCCGGGCCGCGCGGGAACCGAGCCCCGGGCTCCCCGGGAGCCCGGTCGGGCGGGCGTGAAAGACTGCGGGGGCAGTGACCTCCCCTTTCGCGGTGCCCCACGCCCGTGAACGACCCCTGAGGACTGAACACCTTGAGCGGATTTGTCACCAAGCCCGAGCCGGTCCAGGTACCCGGCCTGGTCCACCTGCACACCGGCAAGGTGCGCGACCTGTACCGCACCGGGTCGGGCGAGCTGGTGATGGTGGCCAGCGACCGGATGTCCGCCCACGACTGGGTGCTGCCGAACGAGATCCCGGACAAGGGCCGGGTGCTCACCCAGCTCTCGCTCTGGTGGTTCGAGCGGATCGCCGACATCGTCCCCAACCACGTGATCTCCACCGAGGTCCCGGCCGGCGCCCCCGCCGACTGGAAGGGCCGCACGCTGATCTGCAAGAGCCTGGACATGATCCCGGTGGAGGCGGTCGCCCGCGGCTACCTGGCCGGCTCCGGCCTGACCGAGTACGAGGAGAGCCGCACGGTCTGCGGCATCGCCCTGCCGGAGGGCCTGGAGAACAGCTCCGAGCTGCCCGCCCCGATCTACACCCCGGCCCTCAAGGCCGAGGTCGGCGAGCACGACGAGAACGTCCCGTACGAGGAGACCGCCCGCCGGATCGGCGCCGAGCTGGCCAACCAGGTCCGCCGCACCACCCTGGACGTCTACGCCCGCGCCCGCGACATCGCCCGCGCCCGCGGCATCATCCTGGCCGACACCAAGTTCGAGTTCGGCCTGCTGGACGGCGAGCTGATCATCGGCGACGAGGTGCTCACCCCGGACTCCTCCCGCTACTGGCCGGCCGACGAGTACCGGCCGGGCCGCTCGCAGGCGTCCTTCGACAAGCAGCTGATCCGCGACTGGCTGGTCTCCCCGGCCTCCGGCTGGGACCGCTACAGCGAGCAGCCGCCGCCGGAGCTGCCCGCCGAGCTGGTCGAGCGGACCCGGGCCAAGTACATCGAGGTGTACGAGCGGCTGACCGGCACCAGCTGGGTCTGAGCCCCTCCGCCGCCCGCGAGCACCGGATCCGTCAGATCCAGCCGTGCTCGCGGGCGATCCGCACCGCCGCGTGCCGGTTCTCGGCGCCCAGCTTGGTGGCCGCCGAGGACAGGTAGTTGCGCACGGTGCCCTGGGACAGTCCGGCCCGCCCGGCGATCTCCGCGATCGGGGTGCCGTCCGCGGCCAGTTCCAGGACGTCGGTCTCGCGCGGGGTCAGCGGGGTCTCCCCGGCGCTGATCGCGTCCGCCGCCAGCTCCGGGTCCACGTACCGGCCGCCGGAGAGCACGGTGCGGATGATGCCGGCCAGGTCGGCCGCCGAGACGGTCTTCGGCAGGAAGCCGCGCACCCCGACCTCCAGCGCCCGCTTGAGGTAGCCGGGGCGGCCGTGGCCGGTGACGATCATGCAGCGGCAGTCCGGCAGCACCTGGCGCAGCTCGGTGGCCACCTCGATGCCGTCCTTGCCGGGCATCTGGAGGTCCAGCACCGCGACGTCCGGCCGGTGCGCCCGGGCCATCGCCAGCGCCTCCGGGCCGGAGCCGGCCTGGGCGACCACCTCGATGTCCTCCTCCAGCGAGAGCAGCGCGGCCATGGCGCCGCGGATCAGGTGCTCGTCGTCGGCGAGCAGGACGCGCACGGGCGGGGTGTCGGTCATCGGACGGCCTTCCTCGGCAGCGGGGCCCGCGGTGGCGGGGGATCCGCGGGGGCAGCGGGACCCGCAGTGGGAGCGGGACCCGCGGTGGCAGGGGTCAGAGCGGTACGGCGGCGAGCATCCGGAAGGTGCCCGGCACGGCCGTCGGGACGGTCAGTTCGCCGTCGTGGGCGGCCAGCCGCTCGCGCAGGCCGCGCAGCCCGGTTCCGGCGCCCTGGGAGGGCAGCGGGACCTCCGGCACGCCGTCGTTCTCCAGTTCCAGCACCGCCCGGCCGTCCTCCCGCCGCAGCCGGATCCGGCAGTGGGCGGCCTCGCTGTGCCGCAGCACGTTGGTGGTGGCCTCGCGGATCACCCAGCCGAGCACCGACTGCACCGGCAGCGGCAGCCCGTCGGCGTTCTCGCCGAGGTCGATCTCGCAGGCGATGTCGGCGGAGCGCAGTACGGCCCGGGCGCCGATCGCCTCGGCGCGCAGGTCGGCGGTGCGGTAGCCGCGGACGACGTCCCGGACCTCGCGCTGCGACTCCTGGGCGATCCGCTGCACCTCGGACATCTGCTCGGCGGCCTCCGGGCGCCCGCGCTTGGCGAGTTGGACGGCGAGCTCGCTCTTCAAGGCGATGGTGGTGAGGTTGCGGCCCATCACGTCGTGCAGGTCGCGGGAGAAGCGCAGCCGCTCCTCGGCGACGGCCAGCCGGGACTGCGCCTCGCGGGCGGTGTCCAGTTCCCAGACGACGGCGGTCACCCACGCGGCGCTGCGGCAGCTGCCGATCAGCACGAAGGTGCCGATGACCGCGCCGACCACCCACCCCGCGGTGGTGAGGAGGTTGATGCCGGCCAGCAGCATCGCGGGAGCGACCGCGAGCGGCGCGGCGACCGCGCCGACGAAGGCCCAGCGCACCGGCAGGCCCACCCCGGCCGGTCCGGTGGCCCCGCCCACCAGGGCGGCGGCGATCACGGTGGTGAACGGCGCGCCGGGATTCGGTGACAGGCTGTCGGAGGACGGCCCGAGCAGCAGCAGGGCCCAGGAGCCCCCGACCGCGAGCGCGGCGTTGACGGCCAGCCAGCGGCGGTGGGGGCTGGGCCGTCCCAGGTAGTGGTCGAGGGAGGTGCGGTAGGCCCGGATGGTGACCAGGACCGAGGCGAGGGAGAGCACCAGGGCGACCCGGGCGAGGGAGGCCGAGCCCGTGATCCGTACCGAGGAGGCACTGGCCAGCAGGTTCACCGGCAGCCCGATCCACGCGACCAGGTAGAGCGACCAGCGGAAGTACAGCTCGGCGCGCTGCGGCTTGCCGTAGCCCTTCCAGCGGCGGATCGGCCCCCGGACCATCGCAGTGCCCCCGTCCGAGTCACGATCGTGTCGCTGTCTTCATATCAGAGGCGGGCCGGGGGCGGGTCCTTCGGTTTCCCGTTCGTCCTGGTCGTTCGCCCTGGTCAGCGGCGCGGTTCCCAGCGGAAGTAGCGGACCGCGCCCCAGATCGCGAGGCCCAGCCAGACCGTGCCGGTGACCAGGTGCGGGGCGGCGGCGTCCCAGCTGCCCAGGAAGCCGGTCGGGGCGGCCGAGCCGTCGGTGCCGAACCAGCCGACCCGGATCAGCTGGAAGGCCGGGGTGGTCGGCAGCAGCCGGCAGACGTCGGCCAGCTGGGAGGGCATCACCTCCAGCGGGACGAACAGGCCGGAGCCGAACTGCATGACCAGCATGACCGGCAGGGTGGTGATGCCCGCGCTCTCCACGGTCTTGGTGAAGGCGCTGGACAGCGCGGCCAGGGCGATCATGGTGGCCAGCGTGAGCACCAGGCCGACCAGCATCAGCAGCGGGTTGACCGGCACCGCCAGGTGCAGGCCGAGGCTCCCGCCGACCCCGATCAGGGCGGCCATCAGCAGGCCGAGGGTGAGCGAGGGGACGGCGGTGCCGAGCAGGATCTCCAGGTCCCGGGCCTCGCCGGTGCGCAGCCGCTTGAGCACCAGCTCGCCGCGCCGCCCGACGTACGCGGCGGTCAGGTTGTAGTACACGACGAAGGCCAGGACCATCCCGACCGAGCCGTAGACCAGCATCGAGTCGATGTCCAGGCCGGGGGTGTTCTCGGCCTGCTGCTTGAGGATGCTGCGCAGCGAGCCGATCAGCACCACCGGCAGCACCACGGCGGTGAACAGGGCGGTGCGGTTGCGCAGCAGCAGGGTGGCCTCGGCGCGGCCGAGGGCGAGCAGGCGGCCGGCGGTGGTGCTCGGGGCACCCGTGGCGGTGGTGGCTGCGGTGGTCATCGGGCGGATCCGATCAGGCGGCGGCGGGCGGGACGGGTGGGGGCGGCGGGCCCCGCGGGCGGTGTGGCGCCGGGCGGGGCCTGGTGGGCGGCCTCGGAGGCGATGGCGAGGAAGGCCTCCTCCAGCGAGGCGCTGCGGGCGTCCAGGGCGCCGAGCGCGATCCCGTGGTGGCGGGCCCAGCCGAGCAGGTCGGTGAGGGTGTCCTGGAGGCAGGTGCTCTGCACGGTGACCTTGCGGCCGTCGACGGTGACCTCGGCGCCGGCCAGGACGGGCAGCGCGGCCCCGGCCCGCCCGTGGTCGAGCAGCTCGGGGAGCTCGAAGGTGATCCGGGAGGGCCGGCCGGCGATCACCTCGGCGACGGTGCCGGTGGTGACGACCCGGCCGCCGTGCATGATGGCCAGTCGGTCGGCGAGCTCCTCGGCCTCCTCCAGGTAGTGGGTGGTGAGCAGCACCGTGGTGCCCTGGGCGCGCAGTTCGCGGACCAGCCGCCACACGGCGGCGCGCGCCTCCGGGTCGAGGCCGGTGCTGGGCTCGTCCAGGAACAGCACCTCGGGGCGGCCGAGCAGGGCCATCGCGAGGTCGAGCCGGCGCCGTTCGCCGCCGGACAGCTGCTTGACCCGGACGTCGGCGCGGTGGCCGAGGCCGACCAGCTCCAGCGCCTCCGCCACCGGGCGGGCGCCGCTGGTCATCCCGGCCCAGGTGCGGCCGGTCTCGGCGGCGGTGAGCTCGCCGGGGAAGCCGCCCTCCTGGAGCATGATGCCGATCCGCGGCCGGACGGCGGCGCGCTCCGCGAAGGGGTCGTGGCCGAGCACCCGGACGCTGCCGGCGCCGGGAGCGGCCAGGCCCTCGATGACCTCCATGGTGGAGGTCTTGCCGGCGCCGTTGGTGCCGAGCAGGGCGAACAGCTCACCGCGGCCGACGGTCAGGTCGACGCCACGGACGGCGTGGTACGCGGCGGCGCCGGTGCCGTAGTGGCGGTGCAGGTCGGTGACCTCGATCACGCTGTCGCCGGGGCGGGCGGGCTGGCTCTTTTCCATGCCCCAAGCCTTCCGCCGCCGGGGCCTTCCGGGCAGTGCGGGCCGTCATCGGTCCGTGCTGCGGATCCACGGGTCGGCGATGACAAATGTCATGGGGAGGAGCGGGGGAGGAGCACGGGAGAACGTGCGGGAATACGCCGAAGGCCCCCTCGATCCGAGGGGGCCTTCGCTCTGGAGCGGACGACGAGATTCGAACTCGCGACCCTCACCTTGGCAAGGTGATGCTCTACCAACTGAGCTACGTCCGCATGGTCAGACTATTGAGTTGTGCTGTGCTCGCACACTGCGAGCGGACGACGAGATTCGAACTCGCGACCCTCACCTTGGCAAGGTGATGCTCTACCAACTGAGCTACGTCCGCATGGTGCCTGGTGGGCACCTGCCGCCTCTTTGGATCTCTCCGTTGCGGCGACGAGGAATACTCTACAGCATCGTTCGAGGTGGTCGCCCCACCCTTTCGGTCCAGGCGGGCGGGGCGACCTGGGGCGTGCCCCGACGGGGTCAGTTCGCTTCGGCGAACGCCTCGTAGACGTGCTTGGGGATGCGACCGCGGGCCGGGAGTTCCATGCCGCGCGACAGGGCCCAGGCGCGCACGGCGGCCGGGTCCGGGGTGAGCGCGGTGCGGCGGAAGGACTTTCCGGTGCGGCTCTGCCGACGGCCGGCCGCGACGAACGGAGCGAGGGCCTCCCGCAGCTTTTCCGCGTTGTCCACGGACAGGTCGATCTCGTACGACTTCCCGTCGACACCGAAGTGGACGGTTTCCGCTGCGGCACCGCCGTCCAGGTCGTCGGAGAGCGTGACAACTACACGCTGAGCCATGGGTGTCAATCCTCTCGGGCAATTCGGCCGCCGGTTCGCGGAGTGCGCCCGCCGGCCTGATGTGCACCCACTCGCGCAAGCGCATACGGGCAGGCCTGGTGGCCCGCCGGATACGCAGCACTTGCCGCGACAGGTGGCCCTATTCTGCACCCGAAGGGGGTCGAAATCGAAGAGTTCGGCATTCTTTTCCGGATATTCACGAGTCTTCGCGGCACTGCCGGATACCGGAGTGCGGGACGGGAGGATCTGTCCCCAAGTGCCGTATTCGGGTGTTCTTCGGGCAGCGCGGTTCGGGGCCCCGAATCCCGGGAAACGGGGCCGCCCGGGCGGGGGGTGGAGGCGTCGGATCCCTTGTGGCGTAAGGGGCCTGGGTCTACGCGCGTCACCCGCCCCGGCCAGCAATCCTGCCCCGAACGGCCGGTAGTCTGGAGTTCCCCCGCCTCACCGAAGACACCACCGGGAGTGCCAGTGGCACGCGTCGTAGTCGACGTCATGCTCAAGCCGGAGATCCTCGACCCCCAGGGCCAGGCGGTGCAGCGTGCACTGCCCCGTCTCGGATTCACCGGGATCGCCGACGTCCGCCAGGGCAAGCGTTTCGAGCTGGAGCTGGAGGGTCCGGTCGACGACGCCGCGCTCGCCCGTATCCGCGAAGCCGCCGAGACCTTTCTCGCCAACACCGTGATCGAGGACTTCACCGTCCGGGTCGAGGAGGCGGCGAAGTGACCACCCGCGTAGGCGTCGTCACTTTCCCCGGTTCCCTCGACGACCGCGACGCCCAGCGCGCGGTCCGCCTGGCCGGCGCGGAGCCGGTCGCCCTCTGGCACCGTGACAAGGATCTCCACCAGGTCGACGCCGTCGTCCTGCCGGGCGGATTCAGTTACGGCGACTATCTGCGCTGCGGCGCGATCTCCCGCTTCTCGCCGGTGATGGAGACCGTCATCGAGCAGGCCCGGCTCGGAATGCCGGTGCTCGGTATCTGCAACGGCTTCCAGGTGCTGTGCGAATCGCACCTGCTGCCCGGCGCGCTCACCCGGAACGACTCGCTGCACTTCATCTGCCGCGACCAGAAGCTCCGGATCGAGAACGCGGGCACCGCCTGGACCGGGGATTACTCGGTGGGCCAGGAAATCGTCGTCCCGCTCAAGAACGGCGAGGGCCGCTTCGTCGCCGAGGCCCACGTCCTGGACGAGCTGGAGGCCGAGGGCCGGGTCGTGGCCCGATACCTCGACGTCAACCCGAACGGTTCGTACCGCGACATCGCCGGCATCACCAACGCCGCCGGCAATGTCGTCGGCCTGATGCCGCACCCGGAGCACGCCGTGGAGCCGCTCACCGGTCCGACCACCGAGGGACTGGGCTTCTTCACTTCCGTCCTCAAGCAGCTGGTGAACGCCTGATGAGCCTCGACACCGTCAAGAACGCCGAGCAGACCCCGGACGCCGCCCAGCCGTGGGCCGAACTCGGCCTCAAGCAGGACGAGTACGCGCGCATCCGGGAGATTCTCGGCCGCCGCCCGACCGGCGCCGAACTCGCGATGTACTCGGTCATGTGGTCCGAGCACTGTTCGTACAAGAGCAGCAAGGTCCACCTCAAGCAGTTCGGCGAGAAGAAGCCGGATTCGGACGCGATGCTCGTCGGCATCGGCGAGAACGCCGGTGTGGTCGACGTCGGCCAGGGCTACGCGGTGACCTTCAAGGTCGAGTCGCACAACCACCCGTCGTACATCGAGCCCTACCAGGGCGCGGCCACCGGCATCGGCGGCATCGTGCGCGACATCCTGGCGATGGGCGCCCGCCCGGTCGCCGTGATGGACCCGCTGCGCTTCGGTGCGGCCGACCACCCGGACACCCGGCGCGTGCTGCCCGGCATCGTCGCGGGCATCGGCGGCTACGGCAACTGCCTGGGCCTGCCGAACATCGGCGGCGAGGTCGTCTTCGACTCCTGCTACCAGGGCAACCCGCTGGTCAACGCGCTGTGCGTGGGCGTCATGAAGCACGAGGACATCCACCTCGCGCAGGCCTCCGGCGCCGGCAACAAGGTCATCCTGTACGGCGCCCGCACCGGCGGCGACGGCATCGGCGGCGTCTCGGTGCTGGCCTCCGAGACCTTCGACGACACCAAGCCGACCAAGCGCCCCGCCGTCCAGGTCGGTGACCCGTTCCAGGAGAAGCTCCTGATCGAGTGCACCCTGGAGATCTTCCGGGAGAAGCTCGTCAAGGGCATCCAGGACCTCGGCGGCGCCGGCCTGTCCTGCGCCACCAGCGAGCTGGCCTCGGCCGGCTCCGGCGGCATGCGGATCGACCTCGACACCGTGCACCTGCGCGACCACACGCTCTCGCCGGAGGAGATCCTCATGAGCGAGTCGCAGGAGCGCATGTGCGCGATCGTCGAGCCCGACAAGGTCGCCCGCTTCCTGGAGATCTGCGAGAAGTGGGACGTCATCGCCAACGTCATCGGCGAGGTGACCGACGGCGAGCGCCTGGAGATCTTCTGGCACGGTGAGCTCGTGGTCGACGTGCCCCCGCGCACCGTCGCCCACGACGGCCCGGTCTACCAGCGCCCCTACGCCCGCCCGAGCTGGCAGGACGCGCTCCAGGCCGACGCCCCCACCGCCGAGCGGCTGGCCCGCCCGACCACCGGCGAGGGCCTCAAGGCCGACCTGCTCAAGGTCGCGAGCCACCCGAACCAGGCCTCCAAGTCCTGGATCACCGACCAGTACGACCGCTACGTGCTCGGCAACACCGTGCTCTCGCACGGCGAGGACTCGGGCATGATCCGGATCGACGACGAGACCAACCTCGGCGTCTCGGTCGCCACCGACGGCAACGGCCGCTACGCCAAGCTGGACCCGTACACCGGAGCCCAGCTGGCCCTGGTCGAGGCCTACCGCAACGTCGCGGCCGGCGGTGCCAAGCCGCTCGCGGTCTCCGACTGCCTCAACTTCGGCTCCCCCGAGGACCCGGACGTGATGTGGCAGTTCGCCGAGGCCACCCGCGGCCTGGCCGACGCCTGCCTGGTGCTCGGCACCCCGGTCACCGGCGGCAACGTCTCGCTGTACAACCAGACCGGCGAGGTCGCCATCCACCCGACCCCCGTGGTCGCGGTGCTCGGCGTCATCGACGACGTCACCCGGCGCACCCCGGTCGCCTTCGCCGAGGAGGGGCAGCTGCTCTACCTGCTCGGCGACACGGCGGACGAACTCGGCGGCTCGGCCTGGTCGCAGGTCGTCCACGACCACCTCGGCGGCCTGCCGCCCGCGGTGGACCTGGAGCGCGAGCGGCTGCTCGGCGACATCCTGATCGCCGCCTCGCGCGACGGCATGATCGACGCCGCGCACGACCTCTCCGACGGCGGCCTCGGCCAGGCGCTCGTGGAGAGCTGCCTCAAGGGCGGTCACGGCGCCCGGATCGTCGTGCCCGAGGGCACCGACCCGTTCGTCCTGCTGTTCTCGGAGTCGGCCGGCCGCGCCGTCGTGGCGGTGCCGCGCAGCGAGGAGCTCCGCTTCAACGACATGTGCACCGCGCGTGGCCTGCCGGCCACCCGGATCGGTGTCGTGGACGGCGACAGCCTCGACGTCCAGGGGCAGTTCAGCGTCACGCTGGCCGAGTTGAAGGACGCCCACACCGGCGTCATCGAGGCCCTGCTGGCCTGACCGGCGATTGTCGAGGGGCGGGCCGGTGCGTGGAAACCACAGCCCCCACGCGGCATGTGGCCCCCATCCCCCCCAAGACCCGCACGCACCACCCCAGAAGGTGCGCCCCCCCG